>JAZTZC010000065.1:0-18156 GCA_045637265.1 Eubacteriales bacterium
CACTTCTACAACAACGAGCGTATCCAGACAAATACAAAACTGACTCCGCTTGAAAAACGAAGCCAGTTCACTTCTTAAAATTTAATATTTCATACCATAGGGGTTCTTTTTGTGCTGTCCGTACAATTTGGGGCAGGACATTTCGTCGGTATATCCAAAAATACTGTGTTTTTTTGTGCAGAAATCCAAAACAACAATGCCGCAGAACACACCGAAATGCATTCTGCGGCAAAGAAACAATATGGGGGATCAGATAACCTTACCTGCACCAATCGGTCTGACACGGAGCACGATGCACGCGCCCTCACCGAACGCACCGTCCATCAGTGCGCGGTAGCCTTCGACATCTTCGTTTCTGACATATGCCTGCGTCGTGCCTGCAAAGCCGCCGCCGTGAACACGCCACGCACCACCGCGCTCTGCAAGATAATACTGTGCGAGTGCCAGAGCAAGAGACAGACCCTGCTCGGAGACATTCTTGGTGGTGTAGACATTCTGCAGATACTCAAAGGAGGAGTTGCCGGATGCCAGAACGCCGTCAAAGAATGCACCCAGATCGCCGTCACGGAGTGCTTCGGATTGTGCCTTGACACGCTTGTTTTCGTTGATGAAGTGGAACGCACGGAGGATCGCACGGTCGCCGTACTTTTCGCGCAGTGCGGGAATCTCGGAAATCAGCTGCTCCAGACCGACTTCACGCAGAACGGGCTTGCCGAAGTGGGACGCTGCCGCCTTCATTTCCGCAGGAACGGATGCGTAGTCCTCGTTGAGGTCCGCATGGTTACCGCCGGTGGAAACGATGCAGAGGCTGTAGCCGTGAGAGGTCAGGTCAAAGTCCATCTTTTCGATGACAGGCTTGGTCGGGTCTGCAAAGTCAATCGCGACAAAGCCGCCGACCGCACATGCAACCTGGTCCATCAGACCGCAGGGCTTGCCGAAATACTTGTTTTCCGCGAACTGGGAAATCTTTGCGATTTCTGCGTTGTCAATCTTGCCGTCGTTGAAGAAATAGTTGAGAATGTTGCCGACCATATCTTCAAATGCTGCGGAGGAGGAAAGACCGGAACCCTTCAGCACGGAAGAGGTAGTGTATGCATTGTAGCCGCCGATGGCAAAGCCGTTATTCTTGAAGCCCTTGCAGACGCCGGAGATGATCGCGCCGGAGGTGAAGAACTTTGCTTCATCGATGGTTTCGTCGGTGATGTCAATGACGTCTTCCGGGAAGCCTTCGCTCTTGATGCGGATGGTGTTCTCGCCGTTCTTTGCGGCAACAGCGATGATGTCAAGGTTGATGGATGCAGCGATGACACAGCCGTGGTTGTGGTCGGTGTGGTTGCCGGAAATTTCGGAACGACCTGCAACGGTGAAGACATTGACGTCTTCTGCCTCGCCGTAGCATGCGACAAATTCATTTACGGCCTTTGCATAGCGTGCGCGCTGCATGTCCAGCTGGTCAGCGCCGTAGAGAGAGGTAAGAACGGTGTCAAAATTGCCGCCTTCGATGCCGGCAAGCAGAGTTTTGGTAGTCATAAAATCGTACTCCTTTCAAAAAAACGGATAGATTAAAGTGCAGATTTGATCAGCGCATGAACCTTTGCACGGGTTTCATGCATCCACGCAATACCATGCGGGTAACGGGAGAAGGTGATCTTCTGATCGTCGGGCAGGTCGCCTTCGATGGCATTCATGACAGCCTCACGGCCGACAAGGGATTCCGCCAGCTGCATCGCGCGCTGATCCTGCAGTGCATCATAGAACGCGCAGATACGGATGGAGTCAAGTGCTTCGCCGTTTTCACCGGGATAGACGGAATAGCAGTCACCTGCGGGTGTGAAGTAGTCGCCGTCGGAGATTTCATACGGGTTGATCGGATAGACGGACCCTTGGTTGAAGTAGAAGTTGTAACCCCACTGAAGGAAGCCAACGATGTTGTACTTATAGAACTGGTAGCCGATTGCACGGGTACGGTCGAGCGGCATTGCAAAGAAGCGGTTGGAAACGTCCTTGTGCTGACCGCAGCAGTAGTAGACCCACAGATTCGGGACGTTGTTCGCGATGAACGGCTCGATTGCGGTGTTTGCGGGAATGGGTGTTTCGAGTGCGCCGGATTCATAGAATTCATAGTGAGACAGCGCATCCATGATGATATAGCCGTCAAGCAGATCGCGAACGACGTTCTTTGCCGCGATGTAAGACTGCAGCTGTGCGTCGTTGGG
Organism: Eubacteriales bacterium; assembly: GCA_045637265.1. Taxonomy (GTDB): domain Bacteria; phylum Bacillota; class Clostridia; order Oscillospirales; family CAG-272; genus RGIG3925. The sequence continues at coordinate 2,217 of JAZTZC010000065.1, forward strand.
TTCGTCGGAAATGTGGAAGTAGCAGTTGTGATCACATCCGAGCTTCTTCATGAAAGCAAGGAGTTCAGAGACGAACTGACGCAGGAACGCGGAGTATTCGGGACCGGTTGCGCAGGTTTCCCAGCCGAAGATGCGCTTGTATTCGCCGTCAACGGTCGCCATAACCTTGGGCGCATGTTCAGCACCCCACTGGGTAAAGAAGTGTGCGATTTCAAAGTTTTCGATGCCGCACTTGTTTGCGAGCTTGACCCAGCGATCGAGCTTATCAAAGCCGAAGGAGTACTTGCCGTCGGTCACGGTGACATCAACCAGCTGAACAGTAGGACGTTCATCACCGACAGCCGTATCCAGCGGAGGTGTGAAGGTCGGCGTGAGAATCAGGTTGATACCCGCACGGTGCGCGTTCTTCATGAAGTTTTCAACGATTTCCCAATACTTTTCGGAGAACACGGGCGCATCGTAGTAAACGGACAGACAGTCGGTGTGGAACCACTCGGTGTAAAGCGTCTTCTGCGCAGGCAGTTCTGCCGCGAGAATTTCCAGGGTAAAGGTATCCTCAGAGCGGACATTGCCGGCGCCGTCTTTGAGACGGATGGTGATCGGATATTCACCTGCGGGAACTTCACCCTTCGGCTCGACCTCGACCCATAGGGAGTTCAGATCCCCTGCGAGAATGTTGAACATACCGTATTCCTCGTACGGGCGAAGCAGGTCGGGATACAGACCGGGCGTGGTACGCAGATAGTTGTCGTAGTATTCCTCGGGCAGATTGCGGTAGACCGGGAAACGGACGGGAATCGATTCGATCTTTGCAAGGCTGATGTAATTCTTCAGCGGAGAATCGATTTCGGCAAACAGAATGATTCTGCCGACAGCACCCGGTTCGTCATCCTGCACTGCGAGCTGGAACGTATAGCGCTCGTTCTTCAGCATCGTATCACGATCCAGTGCAAATTTCTTGCAGATGCATTCGTCGAGGAAGCATTTCTCCATACCGGAGATGAGTTTTGTTTTTAACATGATGATATCCTTTCTCGAAAATAGTATTTGTTATTCAAGATCGTTTAAGAAAATATCGAGAACCTTCTCGTAATGCTTGGAGACTTTTTTCTCTTCCTTTGCATAGAACGATGCGAAATCTTCCTGCCCGATCAGCAGCTTCTGCATTTTGAAGACCCAGCCGTCCCAGCCGTCGTACAGATACGCAAAGTCGATAACGCGGCTGTCAAATACGGTATCCAGCATCTGAACAGTTTCTTCATCGTTTGCAATTTTGGAATCCATAACGGTATCATAGAACGTCGGCATGACGCCCTTCCAGGATTCTGCCGACAATGCTTCCACAATCGCGCCGATCATTTCGGTGTTCTGTGCGGTCGTCGGAACGGTCAGAACCGAGGTGCCGGCATCGATCGCGGAATAATAACGATCCTGCGCCTCATCCCACTTCGGATACGGCAGAATGCCCCATTCGAAATCAGACTGACGGATTTCCTGCAGACCGTAACGGATCATACAAGGTGTAAACACATATTTTCCCGTGACAAACGCATCCGCCGTGACCTTACCCGAGGTATTGGTTACCTCTCCCCAGATCTGGTCATAATTGAAGAAATTATCACGCATGACAGCCAGCGCATCCACCGTCTTTTCGGAGTTGACATCCATGGAAATTGCGTTGTTCTGAATGGACGCATACGGCTGATCGATACCGTAGAAATACGCCGATACCGCACATCCGCCCAATGTAGCATACAGACCGAATGTATCGCCAAGCGACTTGTCATTGGAGTTGTCTGTATCCTCGTAGACCATCTTGGACAGGGAATAGAGCTTTTCCAAGGTCCACTCGCCATTCTTGACAAGCGCATATACATCCGGCAGATCATAGGTCTGCGCGAGCGCCTTGTTGTAATAAATGCAATATGTATAAATGATGTAGGACAGAGACATATCCGATGCGATAATATACATCTTATCGTTGATCGTTGCTTGTTCAACCAGCGTCGCGGGATACCACGGCTTGCTGAAATTGACATACGGCAGATCATACCAGTTCATGAAATAGCCGCCAAGGACATCCTTACCGGACTGTTCCATCTGACCAATGACAAGATCGTATGCATCCTCACCGGCACTGACCGATTTTTTTACGTATTTGGAGATATCGCCGTACGGAACGGCAAGTACCTCTTCAATCTTCACATTGAAGCGTTCCTCGACCGCGCGGTTGCGGTAATAGATCGCATCATTCAGAATATCTCCCGTCTCGCCTGCAACCCAGATGTCGTTCACGGTAGAATCCTGCGTGATGGAGCGGAAGGACGCACCTTCAAAATCCATCTCGGGAATCTCATCGGATACCTTACGGCGGACATCCTCTTCTGTTGTTTCAATTTCTGTCACAGCGGCTGTCTGTTCTCCGACCGCTGCCGTCGTGGAAACAGCACCGCTGTCATCGCCGGATGCACAGGAAGCAAGAGCGGCAGAACCAAGCGTCAGAATCGCCAAAAGCATTGACTGCATACGAATTGCTTTCATAATCTTCTCCTTCAATCACCAAACGCTACAGGGGATTCCCAACGCTTGTTGTTATAGTCTTCTTTGATTTTGATCCATTTTTCCATGTCAATATCGTAAAGATTGGCAAGACACAGAACGTAGTACATCACATCCCACAGCTCTTCTTCGACAGCGCCGCGGAAATCGTCATCTGCCGCCGCACGGGTATCGCGGTAGATCGCCCGCGACAGCTCGCCGACCTCCTCGAACAGTTTCAGAACATAGTCCATTTCATGCCCGGGATTATGGTCTTTTTTCTTCAGATATTCCTGTAAATAGGAAATCGTAATTTCTTTCTTTTCCATTTCAGCCCTGTATTCAAACAAAACGGGGAGAGGGGATCCCTCTCCCCATCGGGGGTTTTTAATCGGATATTATTTTACCATACCTTCGACCAGAGCGATAACAGCTGCGAGTGCTTCATCGATCTTGTCGGCATTCTTGGCACCTGCCGTTGCGAAATCGGGACGACCGCCGCCGCCGCCCTGTGCGATCTTTGCGACCTCACGGACGATGTTGCCGGCGTGTGCTTTCTTTGCAACCGCTGCCTTGCCGCAGGCTGCGACAAAGTTCAGCTTACCGCCGTCGTTGACGGAAATGACAGCAACGAGATTTTCCTTTGCGGAACGCAGATCGTCGACCATTGCACGGACCGCATCCATGTTCATGCCTTCGGTCTTGTGGGTGATGACGAGAACGCCATTCACTTCGACCGCATTTGCCATGATATCAGCAGACTGTGCTGCTGCAAGCTTTGCGTTGAGTGCATCGATCTCATGCTTTTCAGCCTTGAGCTCGTTCTGCAGCTGTGCCGCACGCTTGGGAAGGTCAGCCGCGTTGGAAGCCTTGAGTTCCTGTGCGGTCTGCGCAATCAGTGCATCCTTTTCGGTGATGAGGTTCAGAACGCCCATACCGGTGACAGCTTCGATTCTTCTGATACCTGCGGCAACAGAGGATTCGGAGACGATCTTAAACAGACCGATATTGCCGGTGGAGGTACAGTGTGTACCGCCGCAGAGTTCAGTGGAGAAGTCACCCATCTTGACCATACGCACAACAGCACCGTACTTTTCGCCGAACAGTGCCATAGCACCTTCCGCACGCGCGGTCTCAATGTCGGTTTCCTTGGTCACGATCTCGTTTGCGGCGAGAATATGCAGGTTGACAAGCGCTTCGACCTTCTGGATCTCCGCTTCGGTCAGAGCTGCGAAGTGTGTGAAGTCAAAGCGGCAGACTTCATTGGATACATAAGAACCTGCCTGCTCAACATGGTCACCGAGCACAGTGCGGAGAGCCGCCTGCAGCAGATGACATGCAGAGTGGTTGCGTGCGATGGACTTGCGGCGCATATCGTCGATGTCGGACATAACTGCGTCGCCGACCTTGAATTCGCCGTTGACAACCGTACACATGTGCAGGTAAACGCCGTCCTTCTTCTTGGTGTCGTAGACATTCAGAAGATTGCCGTCGGCATAGATGGTACCGGTATCACCGATCTGACCGCCGCCTTCACCGTAGAAGGAGGTCTTGTCGAGAACAACGGTGCAGTCACCCTCGGAAACGGATTCAACGAGTGCGTCCTCTGCGATGATCGCAAGGATCTTTGCGGGAGAACGGAATTCGGTGTAACCGGTGAATTCGGTTGCGGGGAGATCGGAGAGCAGGGAAGCGGAGGATTCGGACCAGCCGCTGATGTTGGCACGTGCTTCGCGTGCGCGTTTCTTCTGATCCTTCATCAGAGCTGCGAAGGTCTCTTCGTCGAGCTTGAGGTTCGATTCTTCTGCGATTTCACGGGTCAGGTCGATCGGGAAGCCGAACGTATCGTACAGCTTGAAGACTTCCTCGCCGGAGATGGTGTCGGCATTCTTTTCAACCGCACCGCGAATGAGGTCGGAGAGGATGGAAAGACCTGCGTCGATGGTAGCATCGAAGCGTTCTTCTTCCATGGAGAGAACCTTCTTGATATAGTCTGCACGAGCGGAAAGCTCGGGATAAGCATCGCAGGATTCGCCGATGGCAACGGTAACCATGTCAACGAGGAACGCATGGTTGATGCCGAGCAACTTACCGTGACGGCAAGCGCGGCGGATGATACGGCGCAGGACATAGCCGCGGCCTTCGTTGGACGGGATAACACCGTCCGCGATCATGAACATTGCGGAACGGGTGTGGTCGGTGATGACACGGATGGAGATATCGTTGTCCTTGTCAGCGCCGTAGGTCTTGCCGGAGATTTCGCAGACCTTGTCGATGATCTTGCGGATGGTATCGACCTCGAACATGTTGTCAACACCCTGCATGACGCAAGCGAGTCTTTCCAGACCCATACCGGTGTCGATGTTCTTCTGTGCGAGCTCTTCGTAGGTGCCGTCGCCCATGTTGTTGAACTGGGAGAAGACGTTGTTCCAGATTTCCATATAGCGGTCGCAGTCGCAGCCCGGCTTACAGTCATCCTTGCCGCAGCCGTACTTGATGCCGCGGTCGAAGTAAATTTCGGAGCAGGGGCCGCAGGGACCGGTACCGTGTTCCCAGAAGTTGTCAGCCTTACCGAGGCGGACGATGTGTTCTTCGGGAACGCCGATCTTGTCGCGCCAGATATAGAATGCTTCGTCGTCTTCCTCGTAGATGGACGGCCACAGAAGGTCTGCGGGAATTTCCATCGTTTCGGTTAAGAATTCCCATGCCCACGGAATTGCCTGTTCCTTGAAGTAATCGCCGAAGGAGAAGTTGCCGAGCATTTCAAAGAACGTACCGTGACGTGCGGTATGACCGACGCGCTCCAGGTCAGGCGTTCTGATGCACTTCTGGCAGGTGCAGACGCGGTTTCTGGGCGGGGTAACCTCCCCGGTGAAGAACTTCTTCATCGGTGCCATACCGGAGTTGATGAGAAGCAGAGATTTGTCGTTGTTGGGAACGAGCGAGAAGCTCGGCAGGCGAAGGTGATCCTTGCTTTCAAAGAATGCAAGATACTTTTCGCGGATTTCGTTTAATCCAGTCCATTTCATAATGGGTAAATCCTCCATAAGATAAGCGGGAATTTCCATCCCGTGAATTTGTTTTCCTATAAATTATATTATATCAAATAACATGGGGATGTGTCAAGATGATTTCAAGAATTCCTGCGTATTTCTGCGCTTTTTTCGATAAAATTTCCGCTGTGAGCATTCAGAGAGAAGCACACAGCGGAGATGATATTATTCGTTTAGGTAAATCCAGACGCGGGACTGAATGATTTTCGCGGTTTCCTCCAGCGTTCTTGCGCCGCCGTGCCAATAAGACAGCTCCTCATTGACGATCTCTGTAATGACGGGATCGGCATTGGCATACATCCGACAATCCTCAAAAAATGCAAGCATGGCAGACTTGTCCTCATCCGTGATCTCAATCACCGTAATGTCCCCGCCGGGTGCGATATCCTTGTATTGTTCCAGCGGCTGTGCGGAAACATCAAACGGATACAAAGGATTCGGCAAATTCTTTGAGTAATAGAAATACCGCTGTCCATCAATCGCCGCCGCCATGGCAGACAGCGTCACTGGCAGATAGTCTCCGACCACAGCTTCCGAGGTTTGTACGCGGTCAGACAGCAGAAAGTCGATAAACGCCGCACAGCCACCGTGAACCTCGGACTGCGTCAGCACCGCCATAGCTGTCGGAACATAGATACCGGCGCCGCGTCCCGCAGCAGCAGGGTAGCCGCACAGCGTAAACGGGATCGTGCCGTCTCCGTAGACCCGCTTCAGCGCGGCATAGGCACCGAGCGATTCAAAATCGACAGACAGCAGCTTCAGACGCCCCTGTTCCAGATTCTCCGGCAGATATGAGGTACTCATCATGTACTCCAAGAAAACCGTGCTCGGGTCGGTGATCAGACCGCCCGCGCCGGTATGGACAAAGTCCCGGTCAATTTCCGCCAATGCACGGATAAAGTCGCAGAACGCTTCCGTGTCAAAATGCGCTTCTTTGGCAGTGTAATCCACAAAGTCAAAGATCCCGCGCTGATAGATGTGCTGGATACTGTCATGGCTGCCTGTGATGACCTCCCCGGTAAACGGAATATCATCACGCGGTGTGGTCACCGTTGTGATACCGCCGTGTAATCGGATGGTTTCCGTCTCGGGATAGAGCGTGTACTCCGGGGTATCATCGCGTCCGGACAGCCCATTTTTCAGTGTATAAAAATCGGAATATGTCAGCGCACCGCCGATGGCAGGATCGGAGGTCGCATAGGTCTGCAGATGCATGACAAACGGCAGGCTCCACAACGCCCCTGTCCGCAGCATCGCATCCCTTGCGCCGCCCAGCAGACGGTCACCGAAAAACGGCAGAAGATCGACCATCAGATTCTTCTCGGTGTAGATAGACAAATCCTCGTCACATCCGTACAGAATCATATCGGGTGCATTGCCTGTCAGCATATCGGATTTGAACATTTCCATTGCATCCGAATATTTACCGTAATCGCGCAGAACCGCATAATATCGGTCACTTTCCGAATTGAAAATGGCAATCGCTTCCTTGAGAATGGTAAACGTTCCGCCGGCAGCATGTGCTTTCTTGAAAGTGAAGCCTTCTTCATTCGAGGTGAACTGGTACACACCATCGAGTATTCCGATCTCAATGATGCGGCGCGGTGCAGAAAACCGTTCTTCATGTGCGCAGTCCAGAATCACAAATTCAGAAGAGGAAGAAAACTCGCGCTGCTGCAGGGATAATACCGTGGTTTCGTCAAGGATGATGTTTCGAGAGCTTGATCGCGCCGTGCCGTTGAGCCACTGCAGTACCGGTATCGGCTGTGTGCCGTCTTCCGGGACGCGATAGATTCCCTCATTGTCATCGCAGTACAGATTTCCCTGCATATCATAACAGAAATCGTGGTAGCCGGAGAAGGTTTCCTGCTGCGGAAGCCGGAATTCCTCTGTTTCGCCGCTTGCGGCATCAAATCGTAGCATCCAATTATTGTATGTTGCGATATGATAGATACCGTCCCCGCGGTACGAAAGCTGCGTCATATCAAAGTTCTCCGGCACATAGCATGTCTGCACGGTCAGCGTTTCGTCCACCGCGACAACCGCATTGATAAATCGCATGACGATCCGATAGCCGCCGTCATTCCCCTCGGTAACATGTGCCTCAAATTCATAGGCGTTTGCCTGTACCTCCTCCGGCAAATCTGCGGTATACAAAAGTGTTCCTGCCGCATCGTACCGCCGCATCACGCCCTGGGTGCGTCCGCTCAGACAATAGACAGCAAGAAGTCCGTCATCCGGAAGTACGCATCCGTACATCGGGTGCTCCCCTTTCACATCCGACTCTGGAATCAGACGCTGGCTGACCACGTTCCCCTCTCGGTCAAGATTGAACAGAACCAGATCAAGCCCCTTTATGGCGCCGATTTTGATACCGTCTGCATCGGCATATACAAAACGCACCCAAGTCAAGTCAGACGGCACCGCTTCATCCAGCGGCTTTACCTGATAGGTTTTCAAACCGGTGATGTATGCCGATTCGTCGACAGCTTCCCGATCAGCAAATGTCGTGATCGTCGTCCCCTCCTGCAGCTTACCGTCTACCGCGACCGTTATAACATTGCCAAGATGGTCGGTCTCGGTGGTATAAGTCATACCTTCTTCACCGTCACAGGCGCAGAACAGCAAACCCCAAACAGCGATCAGCATGGTAATAAATACGTTTTTTCTGCCACTCCTCATGATATGCCCTCCTGAACAGATTGATGGAAACCGGGTATTTCACAAACACAACGGTTCTGTTAATAATATATCACATGTCAAAAACGATGTCAACATTCACAAATCAATCTTAAGAGAATATTTACATTTTATACAATTCTATCATAGAACCATTTCGTGCCAATAGGAAACAGCCGCAAAGCATTATGACATACGCTCTGCGGCTGTTGAAAATATAGATTGTATTTACAGATTTGCCCGCACAATCTGCTCAACCTGTGCGGCAGCGACTTCGATTCCTGCGGGAGTCAGATGAATGTGGTCATCCTCACGGATATATTCCTTGTACTTCGGCCAGATCAGGGAATGCAGGTCGTTTACGACAACGCCCATCTTCTGAAGCTCCGGCACAACCAGCGCATTGCGGGAGATAACTTCCTCATTGACAATTTCGGGATGATTCCAGACAGGGGTTGTCGTTGCAAAAATGACAGTCTTGCCCATGTGAGAGAGAATTCGCGCCAGACGGCAGACGGCTTTGACATAGTCCTCGTCCGGGGTGAAGATGCCGTCGGGATACAGATCATCGAACAGATGGCAGGCATCCCACAGACCGTTGTTGAAGTGAATGACATCCGCGCCCTCGATCTGTTTTCTGCAGTCGTGAATCAGACGGAGCGTATTTGCGGTAAAGCATCCGTTGCGCGGCGGCTGCCAGCAGGTGCAGACATCGGCAAGGCGGTCACCGATGACCCTGCCGTATCCTTCCAAAAGAATGGAGTCACCGAGAAATACTGTTTTTTTCATGGTCAGATTCCTTTCCAAAATAATATCATTACGAATCGCTGCCCATCGCCGCACGGTAAGCATCGATCAAAACCAGATTGTTGTCAAGCAGATACATACACTGCTCGATTTCCTCTCTTGCAGCGTCGGATATTTCAATATAGTCTGACGGGTTAAGTTCCTCCCACGTACCGATGGCGTTGGCTTCGGCATTGAGCGCGATGCCGGACAGCGGGAACTGGAAAAAGACCTCATCGGAGATAAACGAACCGCGTCCCAGATGCTGCTGCTGACAGACGACATTGGACTCCAGACGCAGAAGACTTTCGCCGAACATGATGCCTTTTTCGTTCTTCAGTCCCAAAAGATGCAGAAGCGTCGGCATGACATCGATATGTCCGCCCGCAACGGATTTTGTTTCCGTCACACCGCTGCCGGGAATGTGAATCATCAAGGGAACATTGAAATGGGATTCGTAAGTATATTCCGTGCCGAGCAGTTCGGTTAAAAACATTTTGGACTGCCAGTCATAGACCGGTAACCCAAAGTGGTCGCCGTAGAATGTAATGATCGTATTGTCGTATAGATTCGCCGCTTTCAGCGCATCGATCAGCATACCGACGGCATGGTCAAAATAATGCACCGACTGCAGATAATTGCCGAACAGCGTACCGACATGCTCGTCCTTCAAAGTCAGCATGTTATACTGCGCGGGAAGCTCAAATGCGTAATGCGAGGTCAGCGTAACCATAAACGCATAAAACGGTCCGCTCTGCTCCTTCAGATAATCGACGGCGCGGACAAAAAATTCTCCGTCCGAAACACCCATGCCCGCGACCTCAGCAGGTTCGGCATAATAATCACTGCCTGACAGATATGCGTCAAAGCCCTGTCCGGGATAGGCGACATTGCGGTTCCAGAACGTATTGACATATCCGTGGAACGCCGTCGCGCTTGTCCAGCCGTTGTCCTTGAGCAGCTTCGCCATGGAGTAAAAGTCGTTATCGGCATAGCGGGAATATGCCGCCTCGTCCACCGGCGCATACAGCGAATTGTTGACTGCAAACTCTGCATCCGCGGTATTGCCGCCGCCGATCTGATAATAATAGTTGTCAAAATACAAGGTGTCCTGCGTGAGGAGCGCATTGAGATTCGGCGTGATAACCTGTCCGTTGTATTCCAGATTAAGGACAAAGTTCTGCAGTGCTTCCACCTGAATCGTGATAACATTGCGCTCTTCGGCAATGCCGCGATACGGATCTTCTTCCACATCATTGCCGCCGGATGTTTGCTCATTCCAGACGGGTACGGACGCTGCAATTCCGCTGCCCGGCAGAATCTGCGACAGAATATCCGTCACATGGTAGGTCAGAATTTCGCTTTTGAAATACGACGGAACAAACGGCGTAAACAGGCAGTATCCGACACAGATCACAAGGCTGAGCGCTGTGACCGCCGCTAATATCACATTCTTTTGCAGATTCCAATGACAGGACGCAATCCCGCCAAACCATCTGCGGCGGAAATGAACGGCATAAAGGATCCAGAGCGGAACGTCGATGGCATATAAGAGCCGCGCAAAGGTGACATTGGCATAAATGGCGTCCGACACACCGTCCAGCTGTCCGAGATACTGCAGCATGACCGCTGACGGCAGCTTGCCGGTATAGGCACAGTAAACTGCATCAATCAGCATAAATACCGACAGAATTCCGTACAGTACCATAAAAAACGGGAAATGATCGCGGCGGAACACCAGTCGGATCAGAAGACACAGAACGCCGACTGTCACAAGGGAAGCGCAGAGCATCGGCAACGTATAGGTACCGAGCTTCAGCATATCGGTATTCAGTGCAAACAGCTTTGCCGACAGCAGACCGAGCGGCAGAATCAGCTCGATCAGCAGCTGCAGAAGTGCCCGAACAGACGGTGTCCATGAGAGATTTTGCTTTTGGAACATGAAACAATTTTCCTTTCGGGGATCAGGATTTATGATAGAGGTATGGCGCACCGTGACCGCAGAGTACCGTCCAGTCACCTTCATCCAACAGCGCAAACATATCCTCGCGCTGTTTTCCAGCAACCGCAGGTGCAGTATCGACGGAGGTCATCAAATACGGTGCCAGACTGTTGAACCGTGCCTGTGCCTTGGTAAATCCTTTGATATTTACAAAGATATCGCCGGAGAAGAGAATCCTGTGCTCACGGCAGAGAAATACGAGTTCCCCGGGTGCATGACCGCCGCATCCGAGATAAACCTCAAATCGCATACCGAGCACATCAATCCGTCCGGCAGGTGTCAGACTGCTGTCCGCAGGATGCTTGAATACGGGACAGGAGTCTTCCGGCTCAATCGGGATCATAGGAATCCGCTCCGGGGGACAGTAGCGCGAAAGCACCTTACAGATACGGACATACGGCGCATGCAGGGGATTGTCTTCACGGCATGCGGGAACGGACGCACGTTCTTTTTCAAAGTGTTCCACCGCGGTACGGGAAAGATAGACCCGATCAAACAGATCCAGTGCTCCGGTGTGATCGACATCGGGATGCGTCAGGAACAGAATTTTCTCTTTTTCGGCATAGCAGGGCACATATTCGTGCAGAACGGCAGAAAGCTCATCCCGATAGCAGGTAAATCCGGTATCCACAGCAAGTACCGCATCGTCATTCCAGAACACACAGGTATTGCTTCCGCACGGCGGCTCAATGAGCAGTCCCGAAATTCCGCCCGCCGTTGTCAGACGTGTCATACGCGGTACATAGGCATCACCGCCGGAGCGTGACAGAATTTCCGCAAATTTGCCAATATATTCAAAGGTCTTCAGCGGTGTTCCGTCGGCAGCATTCCGATCATCGAGATTCTGCATGATCTGATTGGCATTGACGATCAACTCCTGTTTTTCATCGTGCGTCAGGTCCAGCTTTTCGGATATTTCGTTTGCAAACGACAGATAAAAGACCGTATTGTCAAGAATCTTCTGGCTTTTGTCATATTCCAATACATGCACGTCACAAAGCATTGCCGCACGGTGCATGAACAGCGACATCTCGCTCTGGTTTTCAACATACAGACCGATTTTGAAGGACTGCATGGGACTTCCGTCCGACTGTGCACTGATATAGGAAATGTTGAAATGAAAGCTGTCAATCAGTTCGAGAACAGGCAACAGTGTCCCCACTTCGTCGCGGAGCATAAATTCGATCAGCATGACATGACCGATGCCGATATCATCATTCAGATAACCGAGATCCCGCAGCGCCTGCTCTGCACGGGCAAGAACGTCAGGTGCTCCTTCCACTTCCAGAAACAAGGTATGGGTATCAACAGCTTTGTTGTAAGATACTCGGGTGATATTCAGACCGAGATCGGTAATTCTGCGGCTTGCAAGGTAAAATGCACCACCGCGATCCGGCATACGGGTTGTAAATGTTTTCTTCATATTATATATAAACGGCACAGAGGACCGTCATGCATGCACAGACAGTCCTCTCTGATTGTCAATTTGTTTACTGATGCTTGATCGCGTAGTTCCACGCGTCCTCGCACATCTTTTCCACGCCGAGCTTTGCTTCCCAGCCGAGGATGGTCTTCGCCTTGGTCGGGTCTGCATAGCAAGCCGCGATATCGCCTGCACGTCTGGGCGTGTAGGTGATTGCCATCTTCTTGCCGGAAACCGCTTCCAGAGAATGGATCAGGTCAAGAACAGAGTAGCCGGTACCGGTACCGAGGTTGAATGCGTCGCATTCGTTGTGATTGCGTACCCAGTTGATAGCAGCAAGGTGACCCTGCGCCAGGTCAACGACGTGGATATAGTCGCGGACACCGGTGCCGTCCTTGGTCGGATAGTCGTTGCCGTAAACGGTCATTGCTTCCATCTGACCGGTAGCAACCTTGATCAGACGCGGCATCAGGTTGTTCGGAATACCGTTGGGGTCTTCACCGATCAGACCGCTTTCGTGTGCGCCGGTCGGGTTGAAGTAACGGAGCAGCGCGATGGACCATTCCTTGTCGGAAACGTAAATGTCGCGCAGAATCTGTTCGATCATCAGCTTGGTGGAGCCGTAAGGATTGGTCGTGGACAACGGGAAATCTTCCATGATCGGCAGGGACTTCGGCGAGCCGTAAACGGTTGCGGAGGAGGAGAAGACAATCTTCTTGCAGCCGTACTTGCGCATCGTCTCGGTCAGAATCAGGGTACCCGTGATGTTGTTGTGATAGTATTCCATCGGCTTTTCGACACTTTCGCCGACAGCCTTCAGACCTGCGAAGTGAATGACCTCGTCGATCTTGTTTTCGGAGAAGATCTTCTCCATTGCGTCACGGTCGAGCATATCTGCTTCGTAGAACGGAAAATCCTTACCCGTGATCTTCTTGACGTTTTCAACAGCAGACATCTTGGAGTTTACAAAGTTGTCAAATACAACAATTTCTTCACCTGCATTCAAAAGCTCAACGCAGGTATGCGTGCCGATAAAGCCCGCACCGCCGGTAATCAGAACTGCCATAATTGTTATCTCCTTTTATATATAAGGTCACACGACCTTGTTATTTGGGTTTCCATCGTTTATTATATCATATAATTATGAATAATGCAAGACAATTTTGCAACGAAAGAGAACATATCGGGAATAACGGTTTGCTGTCAGATGCTATGTTTCACGATATTCTGTCGGTGTCATACCGAGGTACAAGCTGAAATTGCGGTTGAAGCTGCGCAGAGAGGTAAAGCCGCTGTCCATGGCACACTGCAGAATCGGTTCGTTCGTATTCCGCAGCAGATGACACGCCTGTCCGAGACGGTACTGAATCACATAGGAATGATACGACATGCCGATCGCGTGCATAAAGTAGCGGGACAGATAGTCCTCCGAATAGCCAACCTGATGTGCCAGCGCACCGACCGAGCAGTCTCCGCGGAAATTCTTTTCGACAAACAGAAATATCTCGTGCAGCAGCATACTGTGCTTATACCGACGCGGACGGTATTCCGCTGTACGGTCAAACCATCCGCACAGCAGATACAGCGCACCCTTGATATCTTCTACAGACGAATTCTGCCGTATACCGCGCAGAAGCTCCAGCCGCAGCGGATCCGGGATAAACTGATTGCAGACAGGCACATCGCCCTCATGAGCCGTGCTGTATGCGGAAACCAATTCGCCCGGGAATATGCACAGAATACAGCGGCAGGCATCGGAGTGAATCTGATGCAGCTGATTCGGAAAAATCAAAACCGCATCGTTCTCCCGCAGAAGATACGGCTGTTCGTCCACCGTGATGCGGATCTCCCCGGACAGATTGACCAACAGCTCGAAGCCCTGATGCAGGTGTGCCGGATCATTGTAGAAGGTTCGGATCATACAATGGAAATACTCCGATGCGCCGGAAAAACGGGTCTGGTATATCATAAGCTCTCCCCAAAATGACAGATTCTGACTATATCAAATACAGCTTTATGCGAGACAAAAAACGCAGTTCCGTATATAATTATAATATCACATAATTGCTGACAATGCAAGTAGACAGGAGGATTTTTATGGCTGCATGCAATACTTACGGAATGAGATTCGGTCAAAAGGTTCTGAACATCGCGTATTCCGACCTCAATCTGGCACCGATGAATTCGGCGGAGCATTTCTATCTGGCAGCGCACTTCGGCTTTGATGCGCTGAAAGGGGACGTCCGCATCACGCGCGACAACGGTCTGATTCTGTGTCACGACGAGGGCTTCACGCTGGACGAAAACGGACGCATCGGGCGTTATGACAGAAATTGTCATATACGGTTTCTCGAAACGGATTTTGCCGATGTCATGGCACTGGAGTATGCCGCATATTCCGATCGCATGGGATATCACGCGCATGTCTGTGACTTTGATACCTATGTCCGCATCTGCAAGGAAGAGGGAAAAATCGTCTATGCAACCGTCCGCGACAACAAAATCCCGGAAATGATCGCCGGTGTCATCAAGACCCTGCGCAAATACGGCATGGAGGAACATGCAATCATCAATTCCTTCACCTACGAGTCACTGTGTGAGGTCCGCCGCCACTCGGATATCATCCCGGTATCTCATGTGCTTGACCTCGGATATCTGCCGACAACGGAAGATATCGACCGTCTGGCAGCCCTCGGTAATGCAATATGCGCGCTGTTCTGGTATACCTTCGGCAGAAACCATTCCCAATGGGAGGAAGCGGAGGCAATCATGGCATACGCCGCATCCCGGGGCATTACCATGCACATGGCAATCATCCCATCCTTTGCCGTCCGCAGTGAGTGTATCGCGCACGGCATCCAGGGCTTCCAGCTGTTCCGCGCGATGCTTCCGTATCCGCAGATCGACATCCGCTTCACCGTAACAGCGGAAAACGGAGAAGCCACGCTCGGAAATCTGCTGCGTGCCGATACGCTGCTTGCGGACACAGAATACAAGGGCGATCAAATCTGCATCCGAAACATCCGCAGAAGCGGTTCGAACCTGCACTTTGACGACGGTCTGCCGGCACTGTGGCTCCATACACTGCCGCATACCATGACCGTGTCCTGTCCCGAAAATCCGAATGCAAAAATCTGTTTTGAAGACAACCGTCTCATCCTCGAAACAGGCGGCATCGACGGTACATACCTGGTTCACGTTTCTCTGTTCTGATCAAGACAACACCAGTCTCAATTCGAAATCCTATGCTGTAGCCAGGATATTGCCTGCTATCGCATAGGTTTTCCTGTTTAAGAGAGAAAATATAATATTTTTTCAAAAATGTAGTTTTGTCAATGATGTGAGACTAAAAAACAAAAATAAAAGTAACGAGTTTAGTTAAATGCTTTTGCAGTCGAAAGGAGGGACGGAGCCTCGAGTGGAGAATGTAAAAGCGGCGCGCAGTTTAGGAGCAGTTGT
>JAZTZC010000066.1:0-17898 GCA_045637265.1 Eubacteriales bacterium
GCATCGTGTCCAAGTCCGGTGCGAAGGCGCTTCTCCAGACACTTGCAATCTGTGACCGTGTCCTGTCCGCATCGCGTACGAACAACGTACTCAGCGTTGTTTCCATTCTGCTCGGTATGGCGGCAATGGCATTCTGTATCGTCTCCGGCATGGCTGTCACGCTCGCGCCGGTCTGGATTGCGCTGTATCAGCTGTTCTGGATCATCCCCGTCATCGCAATTTCGCGTTACTATATTTAAGTTTTCATCATCGGGGCAATCACACGGTTGCTCCGATGTGTTTTATATAACAAAAACACGGCTGCCGCCCATGATCGGGTGACAGCCGTTTGATTTCGGTCGGACGAATGCGGATCCGTCTTTGTTTACAACAGTTCAGTACAACAGATCATCTCGGCATCTCAGTCCCCGCGTTTCAAAAGATAGATGCCGAGACAAACAAGACCGATTCCCAACATAGAAAAACCGGATCTGACATCAAGTTCACCAAGCAGTGATGTTACGACCACCGCAACGCCCATTGCCGTCGGAACCGCTTTCAGTATCAGATCGATCGTATTCTCAACCGTGTTATGCTTAACGGGTACTGCAGCGGATTTCGCATTCATCAGTTCCTCAATGGATACACCGAAAATCTCAGCCAGTTTGGGAATCAGCTGTGTGTCGGGACACGCGGCGTCCCGTTCCCATTTGGAAACCGCTTTGTCTGTGATATTGAGCTGATCAGCCAGCTCCTTCTGTGTCAATCCCTTTTCTTTTCTCAGTGTACTGATCGTTTCGCCCATAGATTTGCTCACCATTGTATGATCTCCTTTGGATTTTGATTTTCGCCATTATTATAACATACTGCTTGCAAAAAAACAACCGAAAAGCGGTAGAGTTTCCTAAACCAATGGTATACTTTACCAATTACCCGCCGTTTTCCGTAATTTTCGATGAATAACCGCTTGCGCATGGTATAACAAAACGGCTGCCGCCCATGATCGGGTGACAGCCGTTTGTGATATCGGAATATTACAGGTTATAATACTTATCAAATTCAGCGGGATGCGGGATCGCAGCCATTGCGCGGCATTCCTCACGCTTGTTCTTGATGAAGTTCTTAAGCAGTTCTTCCGGGAAGACACCGCCGATGGTCAGATAGTCATGATCGGCTTCCAGAGCGTCCAGAGCAGCGTCAAGGGACGTGGGCAGACCCTGCAGCTTTGCCTTTTCTTCTTCGGGCAGGTGGTACAGGTTGCAGTCGTACGGACCCCAGCCGTTTTCGTGCGGGTCGATCTGATTCTTGATGCCGTCCAGACCAGCCATCAGAATGGCAGCATAAGCGAAGTACGGGTTGCAGGTCGCGTCGGGATTACGAAGCTCGAAGCGACGCTTGTCGGGAGACTTTGCGTAAGCGGGAATACGGATGACAGCAGAACGGTTGGAGGTCGCATAACCGACAGTAACCGGTGCTTCAAAGCCGGGAACGAGACGCTTGAAGGAGTTGGTGGACGGGTTGGTCAGTGCGCAGAGGGATGCGATGTGCTTCAGCAGACCGCCCATGAAGTAGTGCGCCGTGCGGGAGAGATTGGAATAACCGTTATCATCGGAGAAGAGCGGCTCGCCGTCCTTGAACAGCATCATGTGGACGTGCATACCGCTGCCTGCTTCGCCGTAGATGGGCTTGGGCATGAAGGTTGCGGACTTGCCGTACTTCAGCGCAGTGTTGTGGATGATGTACTTAATCATCATCGTCGCATCTGCCATATGAACAACTTCGCCAAGCTGCGGTTCGATCTCAAACTGACCGGATGCGGCGACCTCGGGATGGTGGTAGTTGATCTCGATGCCCATATCCTTCATGAGCATGCACATTTCGGAACGGCATTCATAGGAGATATCGAATGGCTTTGCGATGTGGTAGTTCTTCTGCTTGGGAACGATGACACCAAGACCGTCGTTTGCGCTGTTCCAGTAAGACTGAACCGCATCGACGGACGCGCCGATATATCTGCCCTCAACACCCCAGGAAACATTGTCAAACAGATAAAATTCAAATTCAGGGAGGATCTTCATCGTATCGGCAATACCGTTGTCCTGCATATACTTGACAGCCGCACGGATAATGTTGCGGGGATACTGGGACAGGGGCTTGTTTTCGGGAGATGCGATGACCATTGCGTTACCGGTCATGGACAGGGTCGGGATGGAGCAGAACGGGTCGATGACAGCCGTATCGGGGTCGGGAATGAAGACCATGTCAGACTTTTCAACAACTGCATAACCGTAGTTGGATGCGTCGAAGCCGATACCGCTCTTCATGGTGTCCTCGGAGAAGTTTTCTGCGGGAATGGTGACGTGACGGTACTGACCGTTGATGTCGACCATCTTGAAGTCAACCATCTTAATGTCATGTTCCGCAATCAGATTCAGGATATCCTGTACACTCTTTGCCATAAAATTACACCTCATTTTGTTATCATAAATTTGCCGGATTTTTGAATAGATTAGAATAAGTATAACAGATTTTTTGAGATGTGTCAATGATTCTGCACGATTTTTTTGGAACGCATGCTGATTTTCTTGACAAAACACAGGGAATATGTTATAATGATTCAAATTTTCGGAACAGGAGCAGCGATATGTATTTCATCAACACGACAATGTGCCAGCAGCAGTCCGCAGTCATGCATGACATCGGGCTTTTATCGCTGTGTTCATTCTGATTTCGGAATCCACATAACAGACAACACCCGGTCGTCAATGCAAAACGCGCATTGTACAGCCGGGTGATTTTTTATTGAAAGGAGCGATTTCCATGCCGGAACAGTCCGCGCACCGCCCGTCCGAGGAAGACGACCAGCAGCAAATATATCAAACAAACACAAAAAGGAGATTTATCAATATGAAAACCATTGACAAATCCGTTCTGGCAGGATACAATGCCGGAATCGAGATGAACCGACTGAACACCGGTATCGGACGAATTGAATTTGCTTATACCAAAGAACTGCTGACAGCACATCTTCCGCCGCCGCCCGCGGTCATCTATGATATCGGCGGAGGATACGGCGAATACGCATGGTGGCTGACCTCACTTGGGTATGAGGTACACCTCTTTGACCTTTCTGAGACAAACATTGCCATAAGCACATCGCTTTCCGAGAGGTATCCCGGTTGTCATCTGCATGCGGCAGAGGTCTGCGATGCACGAAGCATTCCGCGCGCTGACGGTACTGCGGATGCTGTACTTCTGATGGGACCGCTTTATCATATCACCGAATATGAGGAACGAATTGCAGCACTGACCGAATGTAAGCGTCTTCTGTGTCCGGGCGGTGTTCTGTTTGCCGCCGCGCTGACACCGTATTCCGTCCTTTTGCACTGCATTACAGTCTACCGCACAGAATACAGCTCCAAGCGCAACGCATTGGATGATCCTGCATTTCTATCTATGGTCAGACGTGAATTATCCGACGGACATCACGAAAATCCCGCGTGTTCGGTTTACAACGGTCTTGGCACATCGCATCTGCATACCGCCGCCGCTCTGCATACCGAGCTTGCTGAAGGAGGATTTCCCGATGCCGACATTCACGGTGTGATGGGCGGTGCGTGGCTAGCACATGACCTTGACACGCTCTGGGAGGATCCTGACTGCCGTGAAACGCTGATGAAGACCGTGCGCATGCTCGATGGGCAATCGGAAATCATCGGGCTTTCAGGACATTTGCTTGCTGTTGTGAAGCGCAAATAAACTATACGAATCAAAAAAACATTCCCGACAGAATTTCAAGATCTGTCGGGAATACCATTATTCGGATATATCTTCTCCGAGAAGAAGGACTTTGATATGCCGTTTGATATCGGTATCGTCAAGGTCGTTCTGCACAAGCGGCTGAATCACTTCTCTGCTTTCCCTCATATGAGGCAGCGTCGATGCAAGTGAATTTGCATGCCCGGACATACCACATTGCAGATACAAAAAGCAAAGCACGGCACGCATGGTCGCTTTTTGCTTTTCATTTTCGGACAACGGCAGACCACGTTCGATATACGCAATCGCGTCCTCTGATTTTCCCTGCAGAGCCAATACCCCGGCAAGACCCAATAGCATCCCAGGCTTGTTCGGATAGATCAGCAATGCATCACGGTACACTTTTTCTGCACCGGCATAGTCGCCTGCCCGCTGAAGATCGGTTGCTTTGCTATGGATGTTGTACCGTGTCTGCTCCGCACGGATCGTATCCATGCCAATCAGAAGATCAATGCTCGTTTCAAGGATATTGGCCAGTGCCGGCAAAAGCGTAATATCGGGATAGCTTTCCGCACGTTCCCATTTGGAAATCGCCTGCGGAGTCAAACCAAGCAGCGCCGCGAGCTCCTCCTGTGTCAGGTTTTTCTTCATTCGGTATTTTCTGATGTTTTCCGATAAATAGAACATGATTATCACCTTTACTTTCATTATTACTCGCCTCGAAGCAACATGATTATATCACAAAACGCATTTGGAATCAAGAACGCAGTGGTTGTTATTGGGTCAACTTATGATTTTCGTTGATTGGGATAGCCTTTGATCGACATAAAAAACAGGAGACACCTTTCGGTATCTCCTGTTTTTTGGTGCAGACAGTAATGATAAATCCGAACCGAAAGCCTCCTCGATCGCGGTAAACGTAATCGTTTTTGTTCCTTCTTTATAGTTGAATGTAATGACCAACTTGTCGTCGAACAAATAAACTGCGTTAACGAAACTATCGATCAGACGGCGGCGGTGGTCAAGCTGCTTCATGTTCAGCTTGCGGTATTTTGTAAGATAGAACAGGATTTGTTCTTTCGTGATGATCGGCTTTGAGACTTCCTCTTTGATGATCTGAACAGAAAGCTCCTGCTTCTCTGCTTCCAGTGTTTCAAGGCGCTCCTTTGTGGATGCGGTAAAGATACCAGCCTGAATGGCATTGACAATGTTTTCAATACCTTTTTCGACTTCCGCAAGTTGTTTTCGAAGAATCGGCAGCGTACTGTTTTCTGTGTTTAATCTTTCGAGCAGCGTATCGGCAAGCTTGTTCAGCAGTTCATCATCGAAGATGAATTTCTGTATCAGCTGCATGACAACTTCTTCGATCCAATACTTTCGGACAGTCTTCTTGGGACAGCCACCACCCTTGCGTGCACCGCGGCATTTATAATAGCGATGTACTTGCAGTGTATGGCTCGTTCCGCTCTCGCCTGTCATCAGACAACCGCAGTATCCGCAGAACAGCTTGGTTGTCAGCAGATACTCTTCCTCAGCTTTGTGCTTTGCAGGTGCTTTCTTGTTGGCTGCAGCACGCTCCTGTACCGATTCAAACAGTTTGACGGGGACGATTGCGGGAATACCGTTGGGAATCACCACATCGCGATACTGATATTCACCGATGTATTTGCGGTTGTGCAGCATTCTGGTTACAGTATTCAGCGTGACCTTCGTTCCTTGTGTGGTGCGGACGCCCTTGATGTTGAGTTCATCGGTAATCTCCTGCATCGTTGCACCGTTGGCATAGTTCTGAAACGCTTCCAGAACAGCGGGAGCCGTAATCGGATTTATCTGATAAAACTGATTTTCGTCGATATGATATCCGATCGGGATTTTGCCGCCGTTATATTTGCACTTCAATGCATTTTCAGTCAGACCGCGTACAACCTTTTCGGAAAGCTCTGCCGAATAATATTCCGCCATCCCTTCCAGCATGGATTCCAGCAGAATACCCTCTGCGCCTTCGGAGATTGCTTCGGTTGCCGACATCACGCGCACACCGTTCTTACGAAGAACGCTCTTGTAGTGCGCGGAATCGTAACGGTTACGGGCAAAACGGTCGAGCTTCCATACAATCACAACATCGAATTTTTTCGACGCGCTGTCCTTGATCATTTTTTGAAAGTTCGGACGATTATCAGATCTTGCGGATAGTGCACGGTCAATGTACGGCTCGAGAAGGGTAATATCGTTTTTTCTTGCGAATGCCTGACATTCACGAAGTTGTCCTTCAATGGATTCCTCGCGTTGATTGTCCGAGGAATAACGTGCATAAATGACACCGATCATAGCTGCTCCTTTCAACTATCATGTAAATTATGTTTTGGTTCCGTTTGTTTCAAAGCATCCTGTTCGCGCTTCCATGCTTCAAATTCCGCGCGACCTTCCTCTGTTGAGAAAAATTTTATAATACCGGGCAGGATAACATCCGCGATTGCTTCCAATTCTTCTCGGGGAATTTCCCACCCGCCGTGCATATCGGTCAGAATGGCAATCAGCTTCCGGCGAAATTCGTCGGTGTTCAAGGAGGGGATATCAATGCAATAATAAGCAGAATGATTATCGCCTAACAGTTCGATGATTCTATTTTTGATTTCTTTGAGATTCAAGATTGTCCTCCTCAAGATGCCTTCAGGGGTTATCGCAGTTTTTTGATGATCATCTCGGCAACGCCCTGTATCTGTACATCGCGCTCGATTCGATCTTCATACGCAGGATTCTCCGCATGAAGCAGATATGCCGACTGATCCGGCAGATAGGTAATCGTTTTGAGCAGCGTCTCGTTTTCGTTTACCAGTACCACAGCGTAATCGCCATCGCTGCAACGGTTTTGTTCTCGCACGATCACAAGATCGCCATCGTCGACACCGATCCCTGTCATTGAATCACCTTTGGCGGTGAGTATGAAGAACTTGCCCTCTCCGACGAGCGCGGTTGGCAGCGGAATGATGTCCGCTTCTTCCACATTCGGTTCGCTCGGCAGTCCACAGGATACTGTAGAATCATAACGAATCGCGGGCGTTGTTTCAAACATATTTCGCGATAAATTTGTGGCGATGCTGCGGCGGCCGCTGTACTCGATCTCGCCGTGCTCTTTCATGTCAGTGAGATATCGCTGCACTGCTGTTTTGGAGATTCCCGTTCCCGCCGCAATGTCGCGTACAGTCGGTGATTTATGGTTCTCCACAAAATATTCGTCTATAAATCGGCGGATCGTTTCCGCTCTTTCGGGACTCCATTTGTTCATAACTACCTCCGAATATACAGGGGACAATTGTACCGTGAGTATATTATAGCACATTCCAAAGAATATGTCAAGGAATCACAGATGAAAATTGTGACCGATTTGGGTACAATTTCTGTTAGTGGATGTGGATGTCAAAAAGATTCAAAGATTACGAAGGATACGTGGAAGACCCTTAACGAAAGTAAGGGCGCAACTATATACCGGTCAAGCCGGTAGTTGCGTTCTGCCGAACGTCTCGGTTGCCGTCTCGGTCGGTACTTCTGCCTACTGCAGAGGTGTCCATCGGACATCTGCACCCCATTATATGGAGCCGATGATTTCCGCCTAAACTGCTCCAATCATGACAGGGGAAACTGCATTTCCCCTGCGCTGTTATGACAGCTACCCCTTTGCATCTTGCAGTCGGATATGATGAAGCGGTGAATATGTTTGATGTTTGTTGATTACATCATATTTCGGTTGTCAGTTCAGTTTTCCGTCGTTTTGTAATTCTTTTTGAACTGCATCGGTGTCATACCGACTTCACGGCGAAAAACCGTGATAAAATACGAATAATCTTTCCATCCGCACAGTGTACAGACCTCCGCAATGGATTTTTCCTGTACAAGCTCCGTCTTTGCACGAGCAATACGTTTGAGAGTGATATATCGGCTGAGTGGGATGCCTGTATGCTCCGAAAATTTACGCGACAGATATTCCCGCTGTACATACAGGGCGGCGGCAATGTCGGCTGTGGAACGAATTTCGGCAAGGTTCTGATTGATATAACGCATGGCGCGATTGACAAGGAGATTCTGCTCGGCTCGTTCACTGAGCTGATGCGGGTTGTCCACGCAGCAGTTGATATCATGCAGAATTTCCAGAAATGCGGCAAGTGCCAGCGGTTTGGCGTCCGGTTGATTCTGCTCCATCAGTGTGTTGATTTTTTCAAGAAGTGAAAAACAGTGCTCGGAAATCTCGGGCGGAAGATCAATCGTATTCTGCTGACCGTGAGGACGGTTATAAAAACAGCGCAGAAACTCCGGTGCATCCAGCGTCTTTACAATATCCGGGATAATGGAAAAATAGTAGCGTTCATAGGTGCAGTCTGCGTTGATATGAATCCCGTGCATTTCACCGGGACGGGTGAAAATGACAGTGCCTTTCCGCGGTTTATATACGCCGTTTTCCACGATATAACTGCATTCTCCGCCGACAAAAAAGTACAGCTCACAGTAGGTATGAGAATGCACGATATGCTGACTTTGCATCGGCGTTTCATTGGAAACAAGATGGAAAAAATGAAGGTCTTTGACAATATCAATATCAAACACGAACATACCGATTTCTCCTTTGATGAATGTTTCGGTATTATTATACCGCACATACGGAAAAAGTCAAGAAAAAAGACACAAAATCCAAGTTTTCTGACACAAAATTTCTATATTCATTGTAAATATTGTGATATACTAAATGAAACATAGTCTGTACATGTTTATTATAAAAAATCGTTCAGATACAAGGAGGAAATAAACCATGAAACAGTTCAAAACAGCAGCAATTCTCTCTGCACTTTTGCTTCTTGTCGGATGCGGTACTGAAACCGCTTCTGCCGGCTCCGATACCGCCGCGAATTCGCAGGACACGACTGATTTGGGTACCGAGACGGTGATCGAAACGGAACCTACCGACCCGATTGCAGCCCGTACGCTTCCGGATGACGTACCCGAATTGGATTTTGGCGGTGCACTGTTCCGTACGGTTGTACAGCAGACTCTTGAAGATGATATCTGGGTCGAAGCACCTGTCGGTGAGGTACTGAATGATGCGGTATTTAACCGAAACATGAAAATTCAGGAACGGTTTAATGTTGAAATTGTAACAACACCGATGTACTACAGCGACATTTCAACGCAAGTAGGTGTTGCGGTTGCAGCAGGGGACGATGCCTATGACCTGATTCTTGGTCAGATGTATGCTTCCGGCGGCAATACAATTCAGGGGCATTTCCGAAATTGGTATGAAATTCCTTATGTTGATTTCTCAAAGCCGTGGTATGTTTCTTCTCTGATGCAGGAAGGTGTCGCTACGATCAACGGTCAGTGTTATCTTGCTGCAAGTGATATGCTGTTATCTTACACCAAGTGTTCTTCCATCGTTGTTTTCGATAAGGTTTATGCGGAGACGTATGATCTTCCCGATGTCTATGAGGTAGTCAGAGAAGGCAAATGGACGATAGACAAGCTCGCCGAATGGACAAAGGATATTTATCAGGATCTCAACGGAGACGGAAAAAAGGACGAAAACGATTTCTACGGCTTCTCCTACCGTATCGATGGCTGTAATTTTGCTGGTTCGCTCTATGCGCTTGGCGTTCGTTATGCCGAGCTGAAGGACGAAAAAGCAGAAATGGTTTTCAATAATGAAAAAACAATTGCTGTTTTTGACAAAATTATTGACATGATTGAAGAGCCGGGTACTCTTGCTATGCCGGTCAACGGTTTGATGGCAGATGATATGATGTGCAACGGCCGCGCTGTTTTTGCTACCATGGGATTCTCAAATGTTCTTTTGAAGCTGCGCGATTATAAAAATGATTACGGTATTATTCCGATGCCGAAATGGGACGAAGCGCAGGAGCAGTATTATTCTGTCTCTGATGGTGGTGCGAACATTCTTGCGGTTCTGACAACCGCGCAGAATCTTGAAATGATCGGTGCTGTTACCGAGGCACTCAGCGCTGAAAGCTGGCGTTCCGTCATGCCTGTGCTTTGTGATATTTCTCTCGGTACGAAAATGGCACGCGACCCTGAGTCTCAGGAAATGGTTCAGCTTGTTCTCGACAGCCGCTATATCGACTTTGCATATTTGTTCGATAACTTCAGAGGTTGGGTTTTCAATATGACACCGTTCCTCCAGAATGACGGAGCATTCGTCAGTACCTATGAAAAGAAAGCGAAAAGTATGCAGCGGTATTATGACAGCATTGTAAAATACTTTTATGAAAATTGAGGTTTGATAGTCTGTCGGCTGATCGTATCGCCGTGAGGACTGCAGAAAAGAGTACAACCTGATATGAAAAAACAGAAAGAATGCAGAAATCCCAATGCGGAATTTGTTTGCAGTGAAACGAAGACAAATATTTTTTTAATCGGTGACTCAATCAGACTGGGGTATTGCAATACGGTCAAAGAGAAGTTATCCGATGCTGCGGAGGTATTCCATTTTTCCGATAATTGCAAAAGCACGCAGTATGCAATCTTCAGTATGAATAACTGGGCGAGTATGTTTGATGATCCGTATATGGTAGATATTGTCCATTTTAACTGCGGTCATTGGGATGCTGCTCGTTTTCACGGTGCGGAGCTGTCTTTGACGAGTCTTGACGAATACGCCCGTAATATGGATGTTCTCATCAAACTTCTGAAGAAATTTTTCCCGAACGCCACGCTGGTATTTGCAACATCCACGCCGATGAATCCGGATACTGTCACTTTTGTTGAACCGAATCCCCGCTCGGATGAAGAGCTCGATGTCTATAATTGTGCTGCGGTTGAAATTGCACAAAAGCACGGTGTATTGATAAGCGATCTGAACGCTTATACGCGCGATTGGGGTACGGAGGCTTATAGTGATGCGTG
Organism: Eubacteriales bacterium; assembly: GCA_045637265.1. Taxonomy (GTDB): domain Bacteria; phylum Bacillota; class Clostridia; order Oscillospirales; family CAG-272; genus RGIG3925. Next base: position 10,645 of record JAZTZC010000066.1, read on the forward strand.
TCATTTTACACCGACCGCATTCGGACGCTTGGGCGAAGAGGTTGCGCGGCGTCTGAGAAAAATAATCGACTCACAATAACGGTGGATGATTGGGAAATGCCAATAAAACCACGATAAACCGGAGGGTATTGCATATGAGTACAACTGCATCAAAACCGCATCCGATTGACGGAAATCCCATTCCAACCAAAGAAAAGGCGGATTTGCAGTGGGCTGAGCTTTCAAAAATTCTTTCAGGATATTGCGCAGAATGGAAGACGACGGAGTATGCAGGTGCAGTCAGTCCGCGTATTCCCCACACTGCGCTGTTGGGAAACGGAAATATCGGCATCTCATCCGATGGAAATAATACCGTGAAACAGTACAGAATTTCCAAAAGCGATTTTTGGGAATATGGCGCATGTCCTCTGCCCGTCGGTGTGATTACCATCGGAGCATCTTCCACAGAAGAAACCGTTCAGATTCCGCAAGCGTTCAGCGAAACCGAGGATATTCTCAATGCGCGGATCATGACAAAACAAACCATCGCAGGGCAACCTCTGCAAATGGAGGGCTGGATGTCTGCGGTGAATGATTTGTTTGTTGTCAAGATCACGTCATCGGCTGTCGCGGAGACCTGCAGAATTTCTGTTACATTGGAAGCCTTGGTCAACGGAGAGCGTCCGGTTACAGCAGAAATGCGTGATGGCATCGGCATTATCACCCGTTCCACACAGAAGCCCGCCGTTGAAAACGAGAATACGATTGCAATCCCGTATGTTTCCCAAACTGCGATTGCATCACGGATCATTGGTGCAAATATCATCTCCGTCAGCTGCAGTGACAGCGCGGTTGTAATGACCGTTGATATTCCCGCATCCGGGAGCATCTATATTGTATCGGCAGTCTGCGGCGGCGGACGAACGTATGATATCTGCGATACGCTTTGGGAGGGAAGACGGGAGCCTGCCTGCGAAGCCATCGAACTTCTGAATTCGGCGGTAACGGCAGAAGATCTGGAGCAGCTATATACAGCACACAGGGAGTGGTGGAAAAACTACTGGCTGCAGTCCTATATTTCGCTGGATACGTCTGATCCGGATATCGATATCATTCAGAAATATTATTATGCTGCACAGTATCTTCTCGGCAGTGGTGTCCGTGACGGATGTCTTGCCGCCGGTTTGTACGGAATATGGCATACCGCGGATTATTCCATGTGGCGTAATGACTATCACTTGAATTATAACTTCATTGCCACCTTTTATGGTATTTGTTCCGGCAACCGTCCGTCCATGATGCTGCCTGCCGCGGAAGCGATCATGGAGTATGTTCCTGTCGGAATCGAACGTGCATCGAAATTGGGCAGCTCCGACACGGTTTGGGATCATAGAGATACCAGAATGAAGGAATTTGTAAAGGAATTGACTGCCAAAGAACAGATCGATGTTGAGCACGGAATTCCCGATGCCGTCATTTATCCCGTCAGTATTCTGCCGTATGGCATGGAAAGCGATGACACTTGTTGCAGTGAAACGCTGTGTGCACCGTTCAGTGCCTGTCCGATGATCGATTACTATCGCTTTACGAAAGACAGGAAATTCATGAAGGAGACCTTGTACGTATATCTCAACTATGTTCTGAATTTCTTCGAAAAGTGGCTTGTCAAAGAGGAAGACGGACGCTATGCGTTGTATGCCGCTTATAATGAAGATTCCTGGGCAAAAAATTCTGCGCTTGAATTGATGGCATATAAGCTGTGTCTGAAATATGGCATCGAAATAGCACAGGAGCTTGGCGATTCCGAGAAAGCTGTTCGGTGGCAGAGGATCCTTCATGGCATGGCGGAGCAGCCTGTGATTGAAAACTATAAGAATTCCGGGAAAACGGTTTTGGGACTTTCCGAACTCCATCGACCGCAGGGAAGTGATGACTGGTTTATCATGGATGATCTGAATCTGAGTCACGGAAACACACTGCCGTTGGAAGCACTTGTTCCTTTTGGCTTATTCGGATACTATTCCACCGATCGGGAACTTGAGATCATTCAAAATACGATTGAAGTATACGGCAAAGACAACGACAGCTGGAAGCAGATCAACAGCTTTCCGAAGATATATCCTGCCGCTGTCAATTCCCGATACGATATCCGCATCATCGTAAACAAACTCGCCGAGACGATCAGAGGACAAATGCAGCCCAATATGATGATCGATGACAATTATCACGGGATTGAAAAAGCGGGATGTACGGAAGCCATTCATCATATGATGCTGCTCTGTGATAAAGGCGTCGTGAAGCTGTTTGGGAACTGGTTTGAAGATAAAGATGCACACTTTGTTCGTCTGCGTGCTCCCGGTGCTTTTATTTTCACGGCTACATATAACGGAAATGCTCGTGAAATCGAAAATGATATCACGGTGTTTTCCGAGGAGGGCGGTACGGTTTCCATTGCATCTCCATGGAAGTGTGGTATGACTGTTGTTGATGAAAATAACAATGTTGTTCCAACCAGAATGACAACCGCTCCAAACCATCCGGAAGAAACAGTTTATGTTTTTGATACAGAATGCGGAAAAACATACACATTAAGAAAGCTTCATACGCTGAAAGAATCTGAAAAGAAGCGAAACAGCACTCGATGAACTGATGGCAATAGTAGATGCAATCTAATAACGATTGATTCCACAGGGAATATAGAGTTTCCATGGGAATCATGAAAAAAACATTCACTCGGGAAGCTGCGAGCGTCGTGTTTATAGCTTCCTTTGGGGTTTAGGGATTCATTCCTCAACAAGTAAAAAAAACTCGGAGATCGGTCTGAAAAGACTGTCTCCGAAGTTTTTGGTATTCTGTGATAGCAGAAGACACCGCTTGCCGTTAGTGAGAAGCAAGATAAAAGAAACTGAATATAATGTAGCATATCAACCTGGAATTACACCAAGCATATCAAGTTCATCAAAAACAAAGAGAAATCCGAACCCATCGCCAATCGGCATTAGGTTCGGATTTCTACTGTTTGGTGCGGGTAAAAGGACTTGAACCTTCATGAAGGAACCCTCACTAGAACCTGAATCTAGCGCGTCTACCAATTCCGCCATACCCGCTGGTGCGAGGAATGGGACTTGAACCCACATGATGAAATCACACGCACCTCAAACGTGCGCGTCTACCAATTCCGCCATCCTCGCATATTTTGTAGTGGAATCTCATGCAACGATAATATTATACCACATCAAATTCGTTTTGTCAACACTTTTTTGAAATTTTTTCAAAATTTTTTTGAAGTTCAAAAAAGCCCTTTACAATGCGGTTTTTTCATATTATAATGAAGATATCATAGAAAACATCATGCAAAGGAGAACAACCATGAACATTTATATTATGACTGACCTTGAAGGCATTTCCGGCATTACCTCCCGCGAGCAGGTACTTCCCGAAGCGTCACGCTATGCGGAAGGCAGACGGCTAATGGTGAACGACATCAATGTCGTTGTCCGTGCCTGCAAGGAAGCGGGTGCGGAAAAGATTTACGTTCGTGACGCACATGGCGGCGGCATGAACGTCATCTGGTCGGAGCTGTGTGAGGAAGCGGACGGTTACATCATCGGCTACACGGGTGACAATCGTTTCCCGTGTCTGGACGAATGCGACGCCGTCATTCTGCTCGGCTACCACGCGATGGCAGGTACGCTCGGCGGCACGCTGGAGCATTCCATGAGCTCAACCTCCATTCAGAATTACTGGATCAACGGTGACCGGGCGGGTGAGGTTGCCATCGATGCCGGCATTGTCGGTGACAAAGGTAAGCCCGTTATCATGGTTTCGGGTGATGACAAAGTCTGCCGCGAAGCCGAAGCGCTGCTTCCTTGGGTTGTCACAGCCGAAGTCAAGCGCGGTATTACCTGGAAAGGCGGTATCCTCCTTCCCCAGCAAAAAGCCCACGCACTGCTCCGCGAAAAGACAATCGAAGCCATTCGACGCGCAGAAAACAGCGAAAATGGCGTAAAACCCCTCGTTTATGACAAGCCCATTACGATGCGCGTGGAACTGGTTGAGCGCGGCATTCTTCCGAATCAATATGTCAAACCCTATATGACTGTCATCGACGGCAGAACCTATGAGGTTACGGGAGATACGATGGAAGAAGTGCTGTTCCGTGCATAAATAACCGAAAGCAAATATATTCTCCAACCGACAGAGTTTCCCTCTGTCGGTTGTTTTTGTGCAACACAACCATAGTTTTGTTATATATAACTTCAATTTCATGCATATTAAATATTGCAAATCAAGAAATTCCGTGGTATAATATATGCAAATTTTTGAATAAAACCGTTGAAGTTTTTAGAATTCCGTCGAAAGACCGAAGACTGAAAACGGAGGGGCTCTGGAGAATCTCTATCATGAGTGCCGAAGGTGCAAGGAACAGCGCAATGCGTTTTCCGAATCTCTCAGGCAAAAGGACAGAGCAGCCAAACCGATTCATCCGATATCCTTCGGTGATTTTGTTGTTTGTCTGATTTTTGGAGCCGCTGTATTTACTACAGCGGATTTTTTATTCGATTATAAACAATCTTTATAAGGAGCATCATCATGCAGGAATTCTTTCTCAAACTCGCACAAAACATCAACACGTATCTCTCCAATTACATTCTGATCGTTCTTCTGGTCGGTATCGGTCTGTTCTATTCCATCCGTACCAAGTTCGTTCAGGTTCGTTTCTTCGGCGAAGGCATGAAGCGTGTCTTCGGCGGCATCAAGTTCCGCGGCGGCAAGCAGCAGGGCGGCATTTCCTCCTTCCAGGCACTTGCAACTGCAGGTGCAGCACAGGTCGGTACCGGTAACATCGTCGGTGCCTGCGGTGCAATCCTTGCCGGCGGTCCCGGCGCGATCTTCTGGATGTGGATCATCGCCTTCCTCGGTATGGCTACCATCTATGCCGAAGCAGTCCTCGCACAGGAAACCCGTATCGTCGATGAAAACGGTCAGGTTCTCGGTGGTCCCGTTTACTACATCAAGCGCGCTTACAACAATGGCTTCGGCAAGTTCCTCACTGTCTTCTTCTCCATCGCGCTGATCCTCGCACTCGGCTTCATGGGCGCTATGGTTCAGTCCAACTCCATCGCTTCCAACATGACCGGCGCATTCGGTATTCCAGGCTGGGTTGTCGGTATCATTCTCGCTGCAGTCTGCGCATTCATCTTCCTCGGCGGTATCCAGAGAATCGCCGCTGTCGCTGAAAAGATCGTTCCCTTCATGGCAATCATCTACCTCGTTCTCGGTCTGATCATTCTCATTGTTAAGATCGCAGATGTTCCCGCTGCATTCGGCATGATCTTCAAGTATGCATTCCAGCCGCAGGCAATCATCGGCGGTGGATTCGGTTACGCAATCGCAGAAGCAATCTCTCAGGGTGCAAAGCGCGGTCTGTTCTCCAACGAAGCCGGTATGGGTTCCACCCCGCACGCACACGCAGTTGCAAAGGTTGAAAAGCCGCACGATCAGGGTGTCGTCGCGATGATCGGTGTCTTCATCGATACCTTCGTCGTCCTCACCATGACCGCTCTCGTTACCATCACCTGCCTCTATGCAGGCGACAATCCCGCCATTACCGTTGACGGTGCAATCGAAGGTCTGACCAAGGCAAACATGATGCAGCAGTCCATGTCCGAAGTCTTCGGCGGCACCATCGGTCCGATCGCAGTTGCAGTCTGTCTGCTGTTCTTCGCATTCACCACCATCATCTCCTGGAACTTCTTCGGTAAGCAGAATGTCCTGTTCCTCTTCGGCAAGACTGAAAAGTCTAAGAAGATCGCTGTCATTGTTTATTCTGTTCTTGCTGTCGTGTTCATCTTCCTCGGCACTGTCGCAGAAAACGACCTCGTCTGGGAACTGACTGACGTCTTCAACAACCTCATGGTTATCCCCAACGTCATTGCACTCGCAGCCCTTTCCGGCATCGTTGTCAAGGCAACCAAGAGCGCAAAGAAGAAGTAATTTCAATAAAATTCCCCAAAAATTTCACGGTGCTGATTTCCAAAATCGGCACCGTGTTTTTTGATGTATGATAGGTTCTTCCCGGAAATTTGCAGGGACAGTCGAGGACAATGCCTGACGTAACATGTTCCTTGTTACTGGGACAGTCGAGGACACCTATCGGGACAGTCGAGGACGCCTATCGGGACAGTCGAGAACGCCTATCGGGACAGTCGAGAACGCCTGTCCCTACAAAAAGGAGCTCCGCAGCAGAAAACCCGCCGCGGAGCTGTTTGGCAATTATACTTCTTTGAAGAATTCCAGTTCTTCGCCGTCGGGACCGACAACGAATGCAATGTTGATGGAGATGGGAGCCGGCCAGGATGCAAGCGGAACGACCTTCGGTGCGATCTTGGAGGTAAAGCCTGCCTTCAGCGCCGTTTCGTAAGCCGCGTCAACATCGTCAACCTTCATTGCGAAGTGCAGCCACTTGCCTTCCTTGGACAGGAAATCACCGCCGCCTGCAAACAGTTCGAGTCTGCCGCCGTCGCCGAGGTCAAACATGATAATCTCGCTGTCGCCTTCGCCCCAGCCACAGATTTCCTTCATGCCGAGGGCATTGTACATGGCACGGGATTTTGCAAAATCAGCAACCTTCAGACCGATATGATGGAAGCCCATACCCTTGATAATTTCGTTTGCCATAATGTTATCTCCTTTGATATCAATTACTTGGAGTTGTAGGTAGCGGAAAGGTCAGCTACGCCGCCGGAGACGACTGATTCGTCCTTACCTGCGGATGCCGCGATCTTCTTCTGCAGTTCTTCCCAGAATTCTTCGCCATCGTTGGGCAGGTCAACCCACTTGTTGTTCTTCCATGCAGACAGATGTGCTGCATTGGAGATGGACAGACCGTTGACACCGTCAAAGCCGGGAGCCAGCAGAGGTGTGCCGTTCAGGATCGCATTGGTGTAGTTGCGCAGGATACCACGGTGTTCGGGAGAACCTTCTTCGATGACGATTTCTTCGGTGGTCATCTTGGGTGTGCCGAAGCCGGTTTCTGCGTTCATTGTGAAGTCCTTGACGTCCTCTTCGAGCTTGGTCCACATCAGCTTGTTGCCTTCATAAACGAGCTTACCCTTGGTACCGGTGATCTCGAGACGGTTGGTTCCGGGAGCTTCGCCGGTGGTGGTGATGAATACACCGGTAGCACCGTTTGCGTAGCGCAGATAAGCGGTTACATCATCTTCCACTTCAATATCATGCCACTTGCCGTAATGGCAGAAACAAGTCGGAGGC
>JAZTZC010000067.1:0-2211 GCA_045637265.1 Eubacteriales bacterium
CCATCGCTGACATAGCGAATGATGTTCTCCGATACACTGTCCAATGCCAGATCATTCAGATTGATGATCGGCGGCTGGATGCACAGAAGGGCTGTCATCCATATCTGGGCACAAAGTACAGTAAGCGAAATCCACACAGCCGTTTTGCGCCGCTGTCGCTTATGTCCGACGAGCAACAATACCATCATTGGCAGAATCAGCAGAACCAAAACATAAATGATCCATATCATCGCTATCAATCCATATTCCGTCATATCTGTTATCCTCCTACATTTTGTCAGGTATCACTTTGTTTGCTGTTTCGGTGGTCTTCGATACACCGCCGGATCAGATATCCTGCGGTGATACCCATACCGAAGAACAGCAGATATACAGCAGCGGCAGCAGGCAGTATCCAATACACTTCTTTGCGGTTCATATCAAATACACCCCAGAGTGTATCTGTGGAGAGAAGTACAACCGTCGCTGCACAGAAGATATACCGCGGTCGTTCAGCAATCCTGCACAGCAAACCGCCGGCAAAATAAGCTGCTGGAAGTCCAAAGAGCCAATACATGACATCAACCTCGTCTTGCCCAGGCCCGACCGGAGATCTCGCAGCGATTCCCGCCGCATACAGAACAAAGATCATCAACGGAACAGCCATCGCCAGCAGCGTCATGGCACGGTCCTTTGTCAGCCATGCACGCATCCGCTTCCGAAAATGTGGACATTCAGCGGATTCACGCAGCACCTGCTCATCTTTTGCTTTACCAACTTTGCGGCGGATGCCCGATGCAATCCACCTGACAAGAAGTGCCGTCAGCGCACCGATTTCCCAGAAGCACAAATAGAACAGCATATTTCCAACAACGACAAGACTTCCCTCAGCAAAAGGCATATCGTCAAAAAAACCGTACCGGTACAGAATGACCGGTGCTGTCATATAAGTGCAGAACAGTGCCGTCGATGTCTGTGACGGATGACGGAACAGCGTCAGGAAAAAGCCGATGATGAAATACGCAAACGGAAACCGGATGTATGCATCTCCCGCATTGTATCCGTCGATTATGTAGGTGACCCAATATCCCGATATCACATGCGGCCGCAGACTCGGGATGACGAGTACAAATACGGTAAACCAGCAGAATAAAAGTCCGAAGAATATCCGCCGTTTATTCTGTTTCAGCCATACTTTCATTATCTTCCCTCTTTTCGGAAACCTTGGAATGTTTGACTTGATATTCTTCGTAATCTTCCGTGAGCGTCCGGTAGATGTTCAGTATCAGCCGCCGCAGAAGCATCCCCGGAATCCATCCGATAAACCACCAGAACACGAGTCCGACAAATTCACGGACGTTCAAAATCACCGGAAACCACAGATAATGCAGCGCAAAAAATCCGAGAAACAGAACAAGCGCAAGCCAACACCGCCAAGGACGGTAAAGCCCTGAAAGATTGCCGGAAAACACCGAAATAAATGCAAATACCCAGCCTGCGCCCTCTCTGTGAAATGCCGCATTGTCTGACAAATCATGGATATTAAAGTGAATTGCGAAAATGTAACTCCATAATACGATCAGAATGACAGCGGCAAGAACAGACGGAATTTTTTTGATGGTCTTCACTGTAAAATCAATCGTCCCTATCATCTTCCCCGCCGCCCGGTACATATTCGAGCAGGTCTGCCGGCTGACAGTCGAGTACCTGACACAGCTTGTCAAGCGTGGACAGTTTCAGCGCTTTGATCTTGCCGTTTTTGAGCAGTGAGACATTCGCCATCGTAAAGCCGACCCGTTCCGCAAGTTCCCCGACGCTCATTTTGCGCTTCGCAAGCATCACATCGATATTGACAACGATCATAACGTCGCATCGACCTCCTCTTTCATCTTTGCTGCACGGTGAATATATCCCGACAGCTGCCAGAACAGAAAGGCAAGCGTCAATCCGACCAGATCAATCAGCGCAAACAGCGGCGCAATCAGCATATCGCCAAGGCAGAACAGAATCACCGTGACTGCAGCAAACGCACCGCAGTCAATTGCAAGCAAAATCGAAATGCGGTATAAAAGCACCGCTGTGTCCTCGGTAAAGATCGGATCTTCGTCGGATGCGGACAGCTTCAATGCCATAATCAGAATCGTGGCACATGGCAGAACCAGAAGAACGGCAGCCGCGACAAACCACATCCGATTTTCAAATCCGATGTAGTTCTTCTCCACAGCATAATCG
>JAZTZC010000068.1:0-11201 GCA_045637265.1 Eubacteriales bacterium
ATTTTGCAAATTTCAATCCACGCCTCCGCGAGGGAGGCGACTATGACCCCATTGCCACCTGTCAGCGACCTTTGAATTTCAATCCACGCCTCCGCGAGGGAGGCGACGGGAGCAGAGCGCAGACCTTCAAAGTGCGGGGCATTTCAATCCACGCCTCCGCGAGGGAGGCGACCAAAGCCGCGATGTCTGGCGTTATGCTCTACTACATTTCAATCCACGCCTCCGCGAGGGAGGCGACTGCGGAATCGCCGAAAAACGACGCTCCGCGACCTGCTGAATTTATAAAACTGTGACAAGTTTCAGTTTCATTTATCGGTTCAGCTTCCGATAGAGGGGTCATTATACATCATTTTCCGGTGCGAATCGACGGTGATTTCATGTGTGCTTCCGGTTCGCACCGTCACAAAAACATTGGCTCTTCGGGATCATAGGAATTCTTCACGCCATAATGCTCAATGCGGTTTGCATAGGAATTGCCGAGATTATAAATTCTCAAACTGTCCTGTGATTCGTTGATGATTTTGAGCAGCTTATCGCGGACAACAATCAGCTGTGCATTGTCAAGCGAACATTCAAACACGGAGTTTTGTACTCGCTGTCCATAATTGACACATGTTTTTGCAACCTTTGCCAAACGCTTTCTGCCGGCAGCATCGGTCGTATTGACATCGTAGGTAATCAAAACAAGCACCGTGACACCTCATTTCCATAGATACGGCGGATAATCATCAAGATCACCGCGTAGATACTTTGCAAGCAGCATTGCCTGAACAAACGGTATCATGCCCCATTGCACTTTTTCCTTCAGATACGGATGGATGATCTCCTCCGATTTTTTCTTCTGCCATTGCTTCAGAAATTCCATCCGTGCCTCATCGGTGAGAAGAACCGCACCGTTTTCCTTTTCGTGAAAGGAAGAATCGGACACCACTTTTTTATTGATCATCGTCAGCACAAAACGGTCAACAAACGGTGCTCGGAATTCCTCTAACAGATCCAGCGCAAGAGAACATCTTCCCGGGCGGTCTGTATGAAAGAATCCCACATATGGATCAAGTCCCGCACTTTCAAGTGCAGAAGTACACATTGATGTCATCAGCGAATACCCAAAGGACAGCATGGCATTCACAGGATCCATCGGCGGTCTTCTGTTTCGTCCGTCATAAGAAAAGAACTCCTTCTGTGCCAATATCAGCTCGTCAAAGACTGAAAAATACCGATTGGCACATTCTCCTTCCAAACCACGCAGTGATTCCACAGACGTTACCGCATACGCCTGCATGGCTCCGAATTTGATATCCGCAGCAGCATGCTCGATCTTTTCTGCATCCACGCGGTCACGGTGGTCGCTCAGGACTCTCCGAAGAACTGCAGCACTGTTCGTCATTTTTGCTGAGATCATATTTGCCGCAATGTGAAGAGACCGTTCTTTGTCATCTGCCACCCTATACTGAGTACGGCGCACAATCACATTCCCATATGTCTTTCCGACACTGCGGGACAGAAATTTTCCTGACGGAGACAAAAATGTGATGACAATTCCGTATTCCGAACATTTCCCCAGCAACGCCGGCGATACACCGAGATGCCCGAACACAACAATACTGTCAAGCAGATGCAGCGGTTTGCGCCCGCGTTCTTCCTTTTTGACTGAAAGCACGATGTTTTCACCATCCAGAGAAAGATATGCATCAGGCGTGGTAACATATAAGGTATTCTGCAGTTTTTTCACGGCATTTCCCTCCCAAGATTTTCATCGTTGTATGCTTTTGCTGACTGTATTTTTTCCAGCTTCGGAAGACATTCTTCTTTGAGAGAACAGGCATTACATGCTTTCGTTCGTTTTGGACGAGGCAGATACTGTCGGTCAAAGTATCCATGCATTTCCGCAGAATACTTTCTGACAGTATCTCTCATTTCGTCTGTAATTGCAATTTTGACACGATGCCGCGTTTCAAAGTAATACAGCGCACCCTCATGGATTTCACAGCAAAGCATTTCTTCCAGACACATTGCCTGCGCTGCCAGCTGAAGCTCATCACAAGGATTTTCTTTCGGAGAACCTTTTTTATACTCAACAGGGTAAACAGAGTATGCCCCATCCCGTCCATGCAGTTGAATTCCTTGCTTCGATTTGCGGAATTCTACCACATCACATTCTCCGGATATTCCTAACGCTCTTGAAAAGATCGGCATGGCACGGGATATGATGACATCTCCGCGTGCTTCGAAACGGTACGCATCGTGCACATTGTCATGAAAGATCCGCCCCTCCGCAGTCCTGTCATTTTCCGCCCACACATTGTCAATATGAATCAAAGCCCACTGTCTGCGACAAAATGCAAAATGCTGGATTCCTGACAGCATCAAATAGCTGTCTTCCTTATATTCCATCGATCACCTCAAGGGCAAGCGCAGGAAGTTCACCCACAGTGATGGTATAATCATCGGCAGAAGTCGGCTCGGAAATGCCTTCATTCAGCTCGATGTTCAACAGCTTATGTACTTTTGCAGAGGAATACTGTCCATCCTTGCAGTTGTGCTTCCACCAGTATATACGAACAACCTCCATAGAACCGTCCGGTCTTGCGGAAGATGTGTCATTGACAAACAGCGTGCGCAGACATTCTTTGATCGTTTCTGCGTCTTCTTCGGTAAAGCCTGTCTTTTCCGCAAGCTGAACATTGATGGAACCCTTGATTTTGTACAGACCGAAGCGAACGAAATGCTTCATACCCATGGTATCGGATGCTTTCTTTTCTCCGGGTTCACCGTTGACGCTCTTGGTGATCTGCATGGACTGAATTTCCACGGGAGATGCGCTGACTGCCTGATGAATGGATACAGGCCCTCTGACACCGACAGAAACGCTGTCGGCTTTGAATGCAAACACCTGACCGAAGGTACGGACATCCAGCCATTCGGCACAAGCCTTTTCTGCGTATTCCTCTTTGGTTTTGATCTTTCCGAGTGTTTTGGTTGCACGCTCACTGAGACTGGTAAATTCATCCGTCGTCTTATCGTCGGACTGTACAAAAATATTGTTCCCCAGATCCTGCATACGGTTACGAATCTTTCTCTTGATGCAGACATCGGACATTTCTCCAAATCCGTTGTAATCGGTTCTGGGGCGATTGCCGTTAAGCGGATCACCGTTGACATTAGCCATGGTTGCGGATACCAGTACGATAAAATCGATCTTGTTCATAAGCTTACTCATTTTCAGATTCCTCCGTTTCGGTCATGTCGTTATTTTTTGTGTAAAGTGCATTTTTCTGCAGATAATAGCCGATGATATAGGTTTCCTTCAGCGGTGCATTCCATTGAGTTTCGGGGAAGGCAGAGATTTTTTCGTAGATTTCACCGATGAGTCTGTCATAGAAAATTCTGATTCCTTGTGACAATCTTGGCAGATATCCCTTCTTTAATTGCTCGATTACAGTTTTGGCTGTCTGTGCAGGTCGTGTACAGAAAACAGACTGCATTCTGATTGCATTCGGTTCGCGGCTTTCGCTGTTATTGTATGTATCACGCTCCGCTTTTTCAAGAACTGCAAGTAATCGTCCGTACTGATAGCTGATGTCGTTTTTATCTTTTTCCAAAGCCATATCAAAATCCCCTTTATTGTAATCCAAATAATATTTTCTGATAACAGCACATGCTGTAAACTGCAAATAATCAAGCGATGTGTCGTATGCCTGGGGACGCATCGTTTTTTGTGTGATCGCATGAACAATATCATACGGCATCTTGGCACCATCTACTCGGCAGATCAAAAGTCTTTGCATTTGCTGTTTGACGACTCGTTCGTCTGCTTCAATTCTGCCCGACCGTTCTGTACCGAATGCGCAGTGAATAATGCGTTCCAATGCCGGCGATTCAATGCCAAAGCGATGATGAATAAAGCAGCATGATTCATCCCAGCTTTTGAGATTTTCAAGAAAATCTCCGACAAACATTTCATTGTAGTAGGTCACAGCAAGTCTGCCTGTCGTTGCAGCATCAAATACCGCGATAACGGCATCATCCGTTGGCTTAAATTCATTCTTGTAACTGAGCAATATCTTGGCAAGCTCTTGTTTATATCGTTCAAGCTCGACTTCTCTGATCGCATTGTTACGATTTCGCATAAATGGGGAATGTACTTGTGGTAGCTTTTTCCCCTGCGGATTCCAACATAAAAAGGTACGACCACCGATGATAACACCTTGATCTGCTGTCAGCCATTTGAGTGCATTATGCGCTTTTTGGGATGCTTCATATCCGACAGTTACCGCCTGATCGTCAGTTTTGAAGCGACCGCGATAGGTGAAGTTCGTCGTATCATTGGCGGAAATCAGTTTTGCGTTGCCGTTGATGGATATGATACCTTTGAGATGCTGCTGTGCCTGTGCTGTTGTATTACCTGTTACCATGCAAAGCACTTGCTCGTCCTGCTCTTTGACCAAGGTATAATAATTGGAAAACGCCTCAAACAATCCGCGATTTTTCCAGCAGTTCGGACTGTTCGCATCATCCACGCCGATTACCGTCCACCGTACTGTATCTTTTTCGCCGGCATTCTCAATTCCGGACTGTGTGAGATCCGAGAGAATCGTTTTCCCGATTACATAGGTAAGGATCGGTTTCAGCATGGGATGTGAATATTCCGATTCTGTCCATTCGGTGAGCTGTTTCACGTAGGCATCGTGTTTTTTCGGATTTGCTGGTGAGAGATATCCGATCTGATCACAAAGTGGGTGCGGACACACGCCGCTCGTTCTACCGGAAGATTCTTCTGTAACCGGGATAATAATCTTCGGCTCCTCTTTACCAACGGTAAACGCACGGATGAATTTCCCGTTTCGATCAAGTTCAATTTCGATCTGTGCTGATGTAATAATATGTGCGACAGGTGCCAGCGGCTCTTTGGTTTCACCCAGTACACCTGCCATATGTCGGTGGTTTTCATAGGTTTCATACGCTTTCTGAAACAGTCCCATCATTCCACCTCCCCGAATTCCTTGAGTCCGATGAAGTTGCCGTACTCTTCTCCGAACGGTTTCATTTCCATGTCACCCAGTGTCTTGTGAAGCGGGCAGTTCTGCGGCTTCTGGAATGTAATAATGCCATTTTTCATGACAGGATACCAGAAATTGGCGGTCATTTTCCCCATGGTATCCGCAGAATATGCCTCATCGGCGTAGGTAATTCCATGGTACATCAGCCCGAATCCAAGTTCGTCAAGATCCTCGTATGCCCCCGCGCCCTCTCCGAAGATACACGGTTCCACATAGCCCTGACACTCTCTTGTGCCGAGGAAAATGTCGCGCCGTCCGCCTTTTTCAATCATACGGCGGGCAATATTATGGTGCTTATTCTCGTTTCTGTCCCCCGCAAGCTCCGGGCGGTTCAAATTCCATTCAAAATGCGCGCGTACCTGATAACGGCAATCCCGCAGATAAGTATAATAAGAGAGATCGTTGCCTCCGTTGTATTTGATTGGTCTGATCCCTTTGACCTCAGTGCGGATACGATTCATCACACGCACTGCATCAATATACCAAATAATCGTAGGTTTCCAATAGGTTGATGCCAAAATACCTTTGAGTGCTTCGTAGGTCGGTATATGATAGGAGCATTTCTCGCCGCCCACACGCGTCAACGGATCAGAAAACAATCCATAATCGCCTGATACTTCAAATTCTACCAGATTAGGGTATCGCATTCGTTTTGTGCCTCCTTTGCTGTATTGATCTGCACACCTGTGCTGTCATGGTAATATTGCGGAGCAAGTTCCAGCGCAATACCTCCTGCAAGCAGTCTGAGTGCCCCGTACTCCTCCAGTTTCTTTTTCTGCCATGCATACAGAGAAACCGTATATGCGCGAGCTCTCTGCAGCAGTTCTTTTACATAGCCAAAATCATGTTTGGCTCTCTCGGATGATAGCTCTGTTATAATATCAGCTCCATCTCCCCATGGAACAATCACGTCTGTAGTATCGCTGTCAAAAACTTCAAACCATTTTCCGGCAGATGCAAATGCCTGATGAAAATAGAATGAGATCGGATCGGTCTTCCCGTTTCTTTGCAAGACACGGTTTTCCGACAACAGATCGAACAGTGTAATACCTTCATTGATCGGATAATCGTGATAGGATCGATTGTCCTGATACTGCGTTGCAAACAACTGTGTATAGTAGTATTGAACTGCCGCTTCCGATGACAGATCAGAATCAAATTGATCAGGATGATATTCATAAGCATCAAGGAGCACATCGGTTGCCTGCTGTGCAAGCTTGATTTCGTGAAGCTGTGTCATATTTTCATCCAACACACGGACAATCGATACCTGACAGGGCTGATCCGATTCCCCATTTCGGTTACACCGTCCCGCAGACTGAATGATACTGTCAAGACCTGCAGTCAGACGAATCACCGCCCCGAAGGAAATGTCAACACCGGCTTCAATGACTTGCGTTGAAACACATACGGTTTTTCTGTCACTCTGCGCCAAAGATGCTTGAATCTCATGAAGTGTTTTCCTACGATGTTCCATACACATAGCTGCAGAAAGATGAAAAACATCATAATCACTATCACGCATTGCATGATAGACGGTTTCTGATTCCGATTTTTTATTGCATACAATCAGCAGACTTTGGGTGTCCTGCAGCACTTCTTCGGCGTACGACGGAATATCCTGCATACGGTATCCTCCTGCAAATTGGATATCTGTACGTTTGAAGACATTCCATAACATTGGGTCTTGCGGAACGATATCACTCACATCCACGCGCAGAGGATGTTTCATTTCTTCCAGACAGGGCTGTGTTGCTGAGCATAGCAGAATCGTTGTATTGCAGATTGCTGCCAAAAAGGATATCGCCAGATTAAACAGAGACAGCATTTTTCCGGGAACAGTCTGTACTTCATCGATCACAATTACCGCATCGGTCAATGCGTGAAATCTACGTACGGAGGATGTCTTTCCGTCAAACATAGTATTGAGAAGCTGAACCATCGTCGTCACGATGATCGGTGCTGACCAACTGTCAGTAAGCAGCTTGTACTGTTCTTTTTCAGCCGGGATATTTTGTTCCTGAACGATATTGGAATGATGTTCCAACACAAATTCGTCACCGACATAATCCCGTATGACGCGGCTGTTTTGATCCAAGATCGACAACAACGGTGAAGTAAAGATAATCCGCTTTTTTCCGTGTTTTTCTGCATGTGCCAGCGCATAACGCAGTGCTGACAGCGTTTTTCCGCCACCGGTCGGTACATTCAATCGGTAAATTCCGGATGGTTTATCGGCAGCAGCACGGCAGATATCTGAGATTTTTCTGCGTGATAGGTTGATCGGTGTATCGGCAGGGAGCGTATGCAGCTTTGTCTCTGTTTTCAAAAGCAAAGTGTTCCACAGGTCACGGTCTGCATCGGCTGAAAAAACTGCATCATCCATGAATTCGGCGGTATCCCTACGGTCTCCTTCCATAACTGCTGATGTCATAAGACGGATGAGCAGACCGCACAGGAAATACAGTTCCTCGTAATATCTTTCATCAGACTCGGCTTTTTCTGCTAAATCATTGCATTTCGTCAACAAGGGAATCAGTTCATCCGTTGCTTTTTCAAACAGCAACTTCAATTCCGCAGAATCCGCACACAGCTTTTCAAAATTGCGTACAGCTTCAGAGTCCCCCTGAGGTTCGGTCTGTATCCTATGCAAAAATCCGCTTTCGTGGTTTTCGCCGACACAGTCAAACAGTCCGTGATGCGCTCCGACCGCATAGGACAGAATCTCACTGACCATATCTTCAAACTCAAAATGATTATCAGAATTCTGTTTATGATACTGCAGAAGATATTTTGCTCCGGCAAATGTATGAACTACAGAGCCCCTGTGAACATTTTCATTGTTTACCGAAGCTTCCAGATATGTCCTGAATTCCTGCTTATACTTACCAGCATCATGCAGCAATCCTGCGAGATATGCGCCTGAAGGCATCCCAACCGATTGCAAAGCATTTGAGGCATATTTTGCTGTATTGCGGGAATGTTCTTCACAGGATTGGATGATCGTTTTGTCATTGGGGTTGATATGTGCAGGAAATTTGATATTTATGGTAATTCACTTCCATTCAACAAGATTTTCAACCTCACCCGAAATGAGTTTACTTCATTTCTATATTGTTATCTTCATTATATCACATCATTCGTGATTGTGCAACAACTTTCTTTTATTTATAATCTATCTTTTATTATTTTTGTTTGATAAAACAAGGCTTACAAGCACATAACCATACCTGTAAGCCTATATACCATGGGGAGAGGGATACATCAAAAACATGCATGTATTCAGCAAAAAATCAACCTGCTTTTGATGCTCCCTGATTATGTGGTGAAAATATCATTCAGCACATCAGTACCCATTCGCCGTAGATCATCGGTCAGATGCTGATATACATTGATGGTGATATCGATCTTTTTATGTCCCAGCCGCTGCTGAATATATTTGAGCGGTGCGCCTTTTTCAAGCAAGACCGTGGCGTGTGTATGACGAAGGCTGTGGTAGTCGAATTCCTTGATATTCAAGTCATGGTGAATGATGTATGATGTGTGCTGCATAGTTCGCGGTGAGACATATGTTCCATCCTCACGAATACAAACAAATCTGATTTCTTTTTCGGTCGGCTCTTGCGTGATTACCCGCAGTTCTGTTTCATAGTAACGGGAATACCTATCCACATAATAAGCACGGGCAGCATCCTGCTTTGATTTTTCCACCAATAGTACATGGTACAATTCATCATCTATCTCAAGAATACGGTCAGACTTACACTTGGTAGATGAAAAATACCAGCATCCCGAATCTTCCGTATTGCGTCCGTTGTTTGCTTGTTTCTGCTCCTCTGTTCTCTTGAATTGCCGCCACTGTATCTGCTTGTTGACCGATAGTTTCTTTTCATCAAGGTCGATATCATCCCAAGTAAGTGCAAATGCTTCTCCAAGCCACAATCCGCAATGCAAGCCAATCATTAAAGGCAGATATGACGGATGTCCGAGAGGGAATCTGCCAAAGATCGCTGACAGCTGTTCCCGCGTCAAATAAATATGGGGAGATTGCAGAGTTGGTACAGTTGTATTCTCATTCTTGGGGTTTTTCAGACAGACCGCTGGCATTTTCAGCAAATATCCGCTGTAATATGCGTAATTGAAGCATTTGGTCAAAATCCCTTTTACCGAAGATACCGTGTTGTGTGAATAACCGTTGTCGTGAAGTGTTATCAATAAATTTTGCAGCTTGTCCCTGTCAATGGTATTCAATCTGTACTTGCCAAGATAGGGAATGATAAGATTATTGATCTTTTTCCGATAATTGAGAATGGTAATTTCATTGAGCGTTGCTGCACAGTCATTGGTGATCCAATGTTCAAGAAAATCCGCAAAGCTCATTTTAGTTGGCTCCTCGACCTGACCGCAGGTGTTGTACTCATTGAGTGCTTTGACACCTTCCATACGAGCTTCGTTTTCATCGGTGAATCCACCCTTGCTGATCCATTTTCGCTGTCCGCCGATGGAAGCCGTTTCAAATCGGTATTCATAGGTAACACCATGTTTGGCGGATTGGCGCTTTCGAATGATAATGTTCTGTTTCATGCTTTTCTCCTTTTTGACAGATAATGATTATGTGGACGTGGACAAATCTGTGTGGACAAAATGTGGACAAAAGCACAAAACAGCGCAAAAAAAGACCCCCGAACCGAGATTCGGGAGTCTTAAAAAATGGTCAAAAAGCCTTTATTTACAGATTACTTGCAAGCCTCTTCGATTGCAACTGCACATGCAACAGTCATACCAACCATCGGGTTGTTACCTGCGCCGATGAGACCCATCATTTCGACGTGAGCGGGAACGGAGGAAGAACCTGCGAACTGTGCATCACCGTGCATACGACCCATGGTATCGGTCAGACCGTAGGAAGCGGGACCTGCTGCCATGTTGTCGGGATGGAGGGTACGGCCGGTACCACCGCCGGAAGCGACGGAGAAATACTTCTTGCCGTTTTCAAGTGCCCACTTCTTGTAGGTACCTGCAACGGGGTGCTGGAATCTGGTCGGGTTGGTGGAGTTACCGGTGATGGAAACGTCAACACCTTCGTGACGGAGAATTGCAACGCCTTCGAGAACGTCGTTTGCACCGTAGCACTTAACCTTTGCCTTGTCACCGTCAGAATATGCCTTTTCGTAAACGACGGAAAGTTCGTCGGTGTAGAAGTCATAATCGGTGCAGACATAGGTGAAGCCGTTGATTCTGGAGATGATGAACGCAGCATCCTTACCGAGACCGCAGAGGATAACGCGGAGCGGTTCCTTACGGGCCTTGTTTGCGGTTCTTGCGATACCGATAGCGCCTTCAGCAGCTGCGAAGGATTCGTGACCTGCGAGGAAGCAGAAGCACTTGGTTTCTTCGCGGAGCAGCATTGCAGCGAGGTTACCGTGGCCGAGGCCGACCTTTCTGGTCATTGCAACAGAACCGGGAACGCAGAATGCCTGCAGACCGATACCGATTGCTTCAGCAGCGTCAGCAGCATTGGTAACGCCCTTCTTCAGTGCGATTGCACAGCCGAGGGTGTATGCCCAAGCAGCGTTTTCGAATGCGATGGGCTGAATGCCCTTGACGATTGCATCGGGATCAAAGCCCTTTGCAAGGCACATTTCTCTCGCTTCTTCGAGGTCCTTGATGCCGTATTCTGCCAGACACTTTTCGATGCCGGCAAGTCTTCTTTCCTTGCCTTCAAACTTTACACTGTTGTTTGCCATTGTACGTGTCCTCCTCTCTTAGTTCTTTCTCGGATCAATGTACTTGACAGCTTCGTTGAAGCGGCCATAGTTCTTGATGTTGGATTCAAATGCTTCCTTGGGATCGGTGCCTGCCTTGATGGCATCCATCATCTTACCAAGGTTGACAAATTCGTAGCCGATAACTTCGTTGTCAGCATCCAGACCGAGGCGGAGGATATAACCTTCTGCCATTTCGAGGTAACGGACACCCTTTTCGCGAGTTGCGAAGATGGTACCGATCTGGGAACGCAGACCCTTACCGAGGTCTTCGAGGGACGCGCCGACAGGCAGACCGTCTTCGGAGAAAGCAGTCTGGGGACGACCGTAAGCGAGCTGCTTGAAGATCTCGCGCATAGCGGCGTTGATTGCGACA
>JAZTZC010000069.1:0-7108 GCA_045637265.1 Eubacteriales bacterium
GACATGGCTACGATCCGACTTTGCATCCCGCGCAAAGGCAGCAGAAAAGGTTCTCGCCGCAAACCGCGCACTCGAAGAAAAGTACAATCACTAATCTCCTGATTTGAAAGGAAGCAAACATCTATGGGTGGTTTTTTTGGCGCAGTCTGCTCGGAAGACGTCACCACCGACGTCTTTTTCGGCGTAGACTATCACTCCCATCTCGGTACACGACGCGGCGGTATGGCATGTGTCAACGATGAAATCGGTTTTCAGCGTTACATTCACTCCATTGAAAACTCGCCGTTCCGTACCAAATTTGAAGACGATATTACCAAAATGCAGGGACGTGCCTGCATCGGCTGTATCAGTGACTCCGATCCCCAGCCGCTTCTGATCCGCTCCAATCTCGGTGTCTACGCCATCGCCGTTGTCGGTGTCATCACCAACGCCGATGCGCTGATCAAGCAGTATCTGACCTTCTCCGGCGGACACTTCACTGCGATGACTTCCGGCAAGATCAATTCCATCGAGCTGGTCTCCGCACTGATCAATCAGAAAGGCTCCTTTGAGGAGGGCATCCGCTTCGCCCACGACATGATCGAGGGTACGGCATCCATCCTCATTCTGTGTGAGGACGGATCGATGATTGCCGCACGTGATAAATACGGTCGTCTGCCGCTCATTATCGGCAAAAAATATCCCACCGAAGACAACTCCGCGTACGGACACTGCGCAACCTTTGAAGACTTTGCGATGCTTAAGCTCGACTATGTTTTCGAGCGTGAGCTTGGACCTGGTGAGATCGTCCGTATCACAGCAGACAGTATCACACAGCTTGCACCTCCGCGTAAGCAAAAGCGTATCTGCGCGTTCCTCTGGACCTACTACGGTTATCCGAATGCCGTATACGAAGGTGTCAATGTTGAGGCGATGCGTATGAGAAACGGTCAGATCATGGCGCGTGCCGATAAAGAAGCAGGCGTGGCACAAGACATCGACTATGTCGCAGGCGTACCCGATTCCGGTATCCCGCATGCCATCGGTTATGCAAACGAAAGCCACATTCCCTATGCGCGTCCCTTTGTCAAATATACACCGACCTGGCCGCGCAGCTTTATGCCGTCCAACCAGTCGATGCGCAACAAGATTGCAAAAATGAAGCAGATACCCGTCCACACCCTGATCGACGGCAAAAAACTGCTCTTTGTCGATGACTCCATTGTCCGCGGCACACAGATCCGCGAAACGGTTGACTTCCTCTACGACAACGGTGCAAAGGAAGTGCATATCCGTTCCGCCTGCCCGCCGATCATGTTCGGCTGTAAGTTCTTAAACTTCTCCCGCAGCAACAACGATCTGGAATTAGTTGCAAGACGTACCATTCAGGATCTGGAAGGCGATGAGGGACACAAATATATCAACGAATATTCCGATGCCTCCACCGAACGCGGCAAAAAACTGCGTGAAGCGATGGCAAAGCAGTTCAAGCTGACCTCCCTGCAGTTCCAGTCTGTTGAAGGCGTAATCGAAGCCATCGGTCTTCCAGCAGAGGATGTCTGTACCTACTGCTGGACAGGTAAGGACTGATCCGATCACATTCGCTCATCAAACCGCGAGGTAATGATTATGCCCGATACACGCAAAATCAAGCGGCGCGAGGATGCCGGTGCCGATCAATCAACGCCCTCGATTCCGCAATATTTCTCCTGGGTCAACAACACCAATGAAGGCTCCACCGAGGAACAGACCCACATCAACTTAAACTTTTTCGATTATCTGCGCCGCACATACGGCATGGAAATCAAAATCTATGCATGGGATGCCGGCAACTATGACGGTTCGGCAAACGGTTACGGCGATGAAAACGGTGAAAAATTCCGCTCACAGTATCCGAGAGGCTGGGCACCGATTGCAGAGCACGCCGCTGACCTTGGCATCCGCATGGGTCTTTGGGGCGGTCCCGACGGCTTCGGTGATACGCCCGAGGAAGAGGAAAAACGGTATACCTTCTACGCCGATCTCTGCCGCAAATATCACTTTGCGCTGTTCAAGCTGGACGGTGTCTGCGGGGTACTCCGTGCAGAAAAAGCATCGGTCTTTGCCGATCTTCTCCGGGAATGCCGCCGCTACTCTCCCGATCTGATTGTTCTCAATCACCGACTGAATCTCTATGAAGCAGAGCCGCACGTGACTACCTTCTTATGGCAAGGTGCGGAAACGTATGTCGATGTCCATTCGGCAAACGGAAACACCGGCTCACATCACCGCTGTTTCATTTTTGACCGCGGTCTGCCCGATGATCTGGAACGTCTTGCAGAGGATCATGGTGTCTGCATTTCCTCCTGTCCTGACTATTTTGACGACGATCTGATTTATCAGGCGTTCGGACGCTGCATGATTCTCTCCCCGGAAATTTACGGCAATCCGTGGTTCCTGCGTGATGATGAATACGCACGTCTGGCATATATTTTCAATCTCCACAAGCTCGCCGCACCGATTCTGGTAAACGGTCTGAAGCTGCCCGAAACAATGGGTGTGACACAGGATACAAACGGCAATCCGATTCCGGGTGCCAATCCCGTATCCCGCGGCACCGATTCCCACCGTTTTATCGTCACGGGCAATAATACATGGAACGTCCATCCGGTGGAAATTCCGCTGGATGAAACCATCGGCTTGAAACTGCCCGCAGGTACTGCCGTCCGTGTGGTTTCCCACCATCCGACAACGGAAATCATTGGTGACTATCATATCGGCGATACCGTTTCTCTGACGCTGGAACCGTTCCGTGCGCATCTGCTTGAAATTGCGCCGAAGAACGAACTTTACGCCATGCCGACACTCCCGACAAAGAAGCTGTCCCCGCCCAAAGCGCTCGGACAATTGTCCGCATGTGACATTCCCGCAAACGCAGGACAGATTCTGGAAAACGCACTGTTCGGCATTGACAACGATTCACTCGAAGCACGTGCGATTCGCCGCTCGGGTGAAACCAACATCCCCGAGGTACAGGCTGCCCGTGATGCGTTCTTCGCACAGAAAACGTATCTTGCACGCGGCTGTGAAGGCAGATTCGCGTTTGACGGCAATCCCGATACGTTCTTCGACGGTTACTCCCGCTTCTATTTCGGCGGTCTTCGCCAAAACGGCGGCTGTCTGCGTGTCGATTTCGGTGCGAAGTATGATGCAGATACGGTAGAAATCGAATGTTTCTCCATTGACACACCCGTCACCGAGGTGCTTGCCGCACAGATTCCCGAAGCCGGTCGTTATTCAACCGATCTTGCTGTATGGACACCGGCAGAAAAGATTGCAGTCAACGTCATCGACAATGCCTGCAAAGCTCCCGTTGTGACATCCAGTGTACATACGATTTACGAAGTCACAGGTCAGCGCATCCGAGCTCGGTACCGGGTAGACGCTCTGCGTTATTTCCTGCTCCCCGAACCGATGGACCGCATTTACGCGATTCGTCTGTATAAAAACGGAACAGAACTGACACTCGCAAACCCGCGTGTCAACAATCTGCAGTCCCCGCCCGACAAGCTCACGGTGCAGACCTGCAAGACCGTGACGCTGACGCTGCCCGAAATCAAAGACGGTCAGGTGCTCGCACTTGCTGCCGATGGTTTCTGCGGTAATGAAACATTGTGGTGTACAGCCGAGATCGACGGAGAATACCGCGCCTTTCCCGACCGGGCATCCTCGTATCGCGCAAATATCTGGGAGCATCTGGTCACACAAAGCAAAACAGACAACTACACCTACTACCTGCCGTTGACCCCCGATGATTCCGGCAAAGAAATCACCCTGTACGCGCTGTTCTGCGACGGTAATAATCCCGAAAACAGACCGACAGCGGACTGCCGCGTGTGGCTGTGTGATACCCCTTAATTTACGTTCGTTATCCCAATTTCCATATATCTCTTCAATTATCATGAAAGGAAGTCACGGACATCCGTGACGCAGAAGACAACATGCATAACAATTCCAAATCCGAATCCTACGCAGCTGCCGGTGTTGATATCACCGCCGGCTACCGTGCCGTTGAACTGATGAAGGCACACATCGCACGCACCAAGAACGAAGGCTGTCTGGACGATGTCGGCGGCTTCGGCGGCTGTTTCGGTCTGCCGATTGCCGGTATGGAGGAACCTGTTCTCGTCTCCGGCACTGACGGATGCGGCACCAAGGTTAAAATGGCAATTCTCATGGACAAGCATGACACCATCGGTATCGACGCCGTTGCTATGTGCGTCAACGATATCATTTGCTGCGGCGCACGTCCGCTGTTCTTCCTCGACTATATCGCATGCGGCAAGAACATTCCCGAAAAGATCGCAGCAATCGTCGGCGGTGTCGCTGAAGGCTGTGTGCAGTCCGGCGCGGCACTCATCGGCGGCGAAACCGCTGAACATCCCGGTCTGATGCCCGAGGACGATTATGACCTCGCAGGCTTTGCTGTCGGTATCGTCGACAAGAAGAAGATTCTCGACAATACCCGCATGGCAGAGGGTGATGTCGTGATTGCTCTGCCCTCCACCGGTATTCACTCCAACGGCTTCTCTCTCGTCCGCAAGGTCTTCGACATCGACCACAATCCCGACAACCTGTATGTCGCAAACGAAGCTCTCGGCGGCAAGTCCATCGCAGAAACCCTGCTGACCCCCACCCGCATTTATGTCAAGTCCGTTCTCGCACTGCTCGAAAAGGTCGATGTCAAGGGTATCTCCCACATCACCGGCGGCGGCTTCTACGAAAACATTCCGCGTTCCATTCCGGACGGTCTGTGCGCTGACATCGACAAGTCCGCTGTCCGTGTCCTTCCCATCTTCGATCTGATCATGAAGACCGGCAACATTCCGGAACGTGACATGTTCAACACCTTCAACATGGGTGTCGGTATGAGCATTGTTGTTCCGGCAAACGAAGTTGAAACTGCACTTGAAATTCTCCGTGCAAACGGTGAAGATGCCTACGTCATCGGTAAGATCGTTGCAGGTGACGAAAAGATCGTCCTCGCATAACAAAGGAGAACCACATGTCCAAAAAACGAATTGCCGTACTGGTCTCCGGCGGCGGCACCAATCTGCAGGCACTGATCGATGCACAGAAATGCGGTGCACTCGGAAACGGTGAAATTGCACTGGTGTTGTCCTCCAAGCCCGATGTTTATGCACTGGAACGTGCCGCGAACAACGGTATTCCGTCTGTTGTGCTTTCCCGTAAGGAATATGCCGACATCGCATCGTATTCCCGTGCGCTGACCGATACGCTGGTCGCAGAAAACATCGACCTCGTCGTACTCGCAGGCTTCTTAACCATCTTTGACGAACAGGTCTACGAAGCATTTACCAACAAGATCCTCAATGTCCACCCTGCGCTGATCCCGTCCTTCTGCGGCAAGGGCTTCTACGGTCTGCACGTTCACGAAGCTGCCCTGGAAAAGGGTGTCAAGCTGTCCGGCGCAACCGTGCATATTGTCACACCCGAATGTGACGCAGGTCCGATTGTTCTGCAGAAAGCCGTTGAAGTCAAGCAGGACGATACTCCCGAAACCCTGCAGCGCCGCATCATGGAAGAAGCGGAGTGGAAGATTCTTCCCGAAGCTGTCAGACTGTTCTGTGAGGACAAGATTACCGTTGTAAACAATAAGGTTATGATAGGAGAATGATATGAAGATCAATACCATTGCAAACGAACTCAATTCCCTCGCTTACCACGGCCGCGGTATCATCATCGGCAAATCTGCCGACGGCAAGAAGGCTGTTACGGCGTACTTCATCATGGGCAGAAGCGAAAACAGCCGCAACCGTGTCTTCGTTGCAGAAGGCAACGCGATGCGCACCAAGGCGTTTGACGAATCCAAGATGACCGACCCGCATCTGATCATCTACTATCCTGTCCGCGTACTCGGCAACAAGACCATCGTAACCAACGGTGATCAGACCGATACCATTTACGATCTGATGGACAAGCAGATGACCTTCGAGCAGGCTCTGCGCACCCGTGAATTCGAAGACGACAAGCCCAACTTCACGCCCCGTATCTCCGGTATCATCCACCACGAAAATGGCGATATGAACTACGCCATGTCCATTCTCAAGAGTGCAGAGGGCGACGATTCCTCCTGCGAACGCTTCACCTATGCATATTCCAACCCGATCGCAGGCCGCGCAAAGTTCATCCACACTTACAACTGCGACGGTAATCCGCTTCCCTCCTTTGAAGGTGAGCCGAAGACCCTCGAGCTGCCCGACTGCGATATCGACGCGCTGACCGATCTGATCTGGACCAACCTCAATGCCGACAACAAGGTTTCCCTGTTCGTCCGCTATATCGATCTTGCAACCGGCGAGACCGAAACCAGAATCGTCAACAAGAATGCATAATATAAATAAGAGGTAAGAACATGAACGAATTTGAACTGAAATACGGCTGTAACCCCAACCAAAAGCCTTCCAGAATTTTCATGCGTGACAACGGAGAGCTTCCGATCACCGTGCTCAACGGTCGTCCCGGCTACATCAACTTCCTCGATGCGTTCAACTCCTGGCAGCTCGTCAAGGAACTGAAGGAAGCACTCGGTCTGCCCGCTGCAACCTCCTTCAAGCACGTTTCCCCGACCTCCGCAGCTGTCGGTCTGCCGCTGTCCGATGCACTCAAGAAGGCTTGCTTCGTGGAAGACATCGAAGGTCTGGACGAATCCCCGCTCGCATGTGCATACGTCCGTGCACGCGGCACTGACAGACTCTGCTCCTTCGGCGACTGGGTCGCTCTGTCCGATGTCTGTGACGTCACCACGGCAAAGCTTCTCGCGCGTGAAGTTTCCGACGGTATCATCGCTCCCGGCTACGAGCCCGAAGCACTGGAAATCCTCAAGACAAAGAAGAAGGGCGCATACAACATCGTCGAGATCGATCCCGACTACAAGCCCGCTCCCATCGAAACCAAGGATGTCTTCGGCATCACCTTCGAACAGGGCAGAAACGAATTCAAGATCGGTGAGCATCTGTTTGAAAACATCGTTACCGCAAACAAGGAACTGCCCCAGTCCGCAAAGCGCGATCTGATCGTTGCGCTGATCACCCTCAAGTACACGCAGTCCAACTCCGTCTGCTTTGCA
>JAZTZC010000070.1:0-1870 GCA_045637265.1 Eubacteriales bacterium
GGGAAGGTGGATTTCGATGAAAATGCCCCTGCATTTTTATCGAAAGACGGATGAGTCGTCAGCACGGCAGCAATACTGTACAGCGTTCAGCAACGAGAAAATTTTGTTCAAATTCTATAGGTATTTTCTAATCAAGAAAGCAACAAAGCAACGACCCATCCGTCAAATTCCCGTGGGGAATTTGACACCTTCCCTCACCAGGGAAGGCTGGGAACGAGTGCGCCCATCAACGACAACTTCAACCGCAAACGATATCCATTTACAAACGAAAAATAATCTGAAAGGAACTCCACATGCTCCAAGACCTTCATTCCCACACATACTACTCCTTCTGCGGTGCTGATAAGCCCGAGGATGTCGTTGAGGCGGCAATCGGCGCGGGGCTTTCGATGCTCGGCATCTGCGACCACCAGTACGGCATCATGTACGGTTCGATTCCGTTTTTCAGTCTGCCGGTTGATATGGCGGTACAGCCCGACTTTGACCGACCGCTGCGCCGCTATTTCGACCATATCAACCTGCTGCGCGAAAAATATGCCGACCGCATCACCGTTCTGCGCGGCGTGGAGCTTTGCACGCTGACGGGTCACGGCAGACACGCACTGCCCGAGGGCGTTGATGTGTCGTACTTTGACTATGCCTTGATGGAAACGCTCGATGCACCCGACACCTCCTGCGCACACGGCGATCTCTTTGCGTTTGCCGAGCGGTGCGGCTGTAAGCTCGGTGTGGCGCATACCGATCTGTTCCGCTTCATTAAGTCCCGCGGGGGAGATGCGTATGCGTACTTTGTGAAAATGCGCGAACGCGGCATCTTCTGGGAAATGAACATCAGCCACGATTCTATCCACAAGTACCGCGAGCATCCGTACATGCTGGAATTTTTCCAGAACGAAGAACAGCAGGACATTGTCCGCCGTGCGGGTGTTGAAATCTCCATCGGATTTGACGGTCACCGCGTTGCCGAGTATCCCGGCGAGAGAGTGCGCGATTATTGCCGTCGGGCAGAGGAAATGGGACTGCGGTTTGCGTTTGAATAATGAATAATGAATGATGAAGTCGCTTCGCTGATGAAGAATGAAAAATCAGGTTACAATATCGAATATTCTATTTCTGCCGTCATCAAACCGTAATGTTTCGTGAGGGGTGTCCGCAGACACGGGTGTCCGCAGACACGGGTGACAACCATCCCATACAGAGTCAGAAAAGCGGCTGCGTCACCCATAATCAATTTCTCATTTTTCCTTGACAAATTCTGTGAAATCGTGTATAATTTTAACATTATATCCTACTGAAAAATGACGTTAATTAAAGGAGAAATCACCATGAAAATGAACAAGCGCGTTTTAGCGGCGTGGCTCTGCACACTGCTGATCGTACCGGCGGTTGTATCCTGCGGCGATACAGCGACGACGGTCGGCGAAGATACCGCTGCTGT
Source organism: Eubacteriales bacterium (assembly GCA_045637265.1). Classification (GTDB taxonomy): domain Bacteria; phylum Bacillota; class Clostridia; order Oscillospirales; family CAG-272; genus RGIG3925. Next base: position 1,439 of record JAZTZC010000070.1, read on the forward strand.
GACGGTCGGCGAAACGGAGGTCATCACCGAGGCTTTGACGACGGGACCGTCGCTGGAAGGTGCGATTGCAAGAATGGAAGGCACCGACTTTGGCGGATACGAATTCCGCGTCATGGACAGAAGCGACGAATATGACCCCAACTGGGTCACCATCGACGTCTGGTCGGAAGGCGAAACCGGAGATACGATCAACGATGCTGTCTACCAGAGAAACCGCGCTCTGGAAGAGGGCATGAACATCGTCATTTCCGAAAATCAGGTAAAATTCCCTTATGAAAGCGCAAAAACCGCGATCATGTCGGGTACCGATGAGTTCGACGTTTTCACAGACGGTCTGTCTTATCTGTCGACGATGGCAATCGAGGGCTATCTCGTTGACCTCAACACCGTTGACACGCTGAAGCTCGGCAATGTCTGGTGGGATCAGGACCT
>JAZTZC010000071.1:0-5243 GCA_045637265.1 Eubacteriales bacterium
TAGACCGATGCGCCCGAGCCTTCTGTGATCGAGCCGCCGAAGTATACAACGGTCAGACCCATGTTATTTTCCAGACGATAACGTGTGTTTTCAAGCATGATAATACTCCTTTCGATAACGTGGTACGGCGTTTTTTATGCCTTTGCCGGTTCTTCGCTGTCCTCAACCAGACGGCTCTTGGACAACTTGACGTTTTTATAATAGATATACGTCAGCGCGGAGCAGAGAAGCCAGCCGGCGGGATATCCCATGGCGATGGGGAGAACGGTGTTGGAAATAAAGTTTGCAACGATGAACAGGTACAGCTGACGGAATCCGACAAAGGATACCAGCATGATGACCATCGGCGCACGGCTGTTGCCCGCACCACGAAGCGCACCCGAATAGACCTGATTAACACAGCAGAGCACATAGAACGGCGTAATCCAATGTAAGAACAGCGTACCGTATTCGATGACCTCGGGCTTATCGTTGAAGAACGCAACGAGAGAACCTGAGAAAATGAGGACGGGAATCATGACGATGATTGTGGAGATTACGGAAAGACCAAAGGAGATGGCAATACCTTTCTTTGCGCGCTCGACCTGATTCTGACCGAGATTCTGTCCGACGAAGGTTGTGGAAGCCAGCGCCAGCGATTGCATCGGCAGAAACAAGAGCTGATCGATCTTGCCGTAGGCTGTCCAGCCGGACATGCAGTCTGCGCCGAAGAAGTTGATATAGGACTGTACAAAGACATTGGAAAACGACGTGATCGCCATCTGGATTGCGGCAGGAATACCGACACGGATGATCTTTTTCATCATATTCCAATGGATCTTCAGCTTCTTCCACGACAGGTGGATGCAGGAATCGGAGCGCATCAGCGTAATCATGACGAGTACCGCCGAGGTACACTGCGCAAGCACGGTCGCCAGTGCAACACCCTCAACGCCCATGTCAAACGCAAGAACAAACACAAGGTCAAGCACCGTGTTCAGTACCGCCGACACAACGAGGAAGTAAAACGGACGCTGGGAGTCACCAACCGCACGGAGAATACCCGAGCCGATGTTGTAAAGCATCAGACCGATGACGCCGGCGAAGTAGATCGTCAGATAAGCCGTAGATTCTGGAATGACCGATTCCGGCGTCTTCATGAAGCGGATCATGAACGGTGCCATGGCAATACCGAGGAATGTGAAAATAACGGCAAGGATAATCGTCATCAGAATCGCGGTATGTACGGTATCCTGTACCCGATCATGCTTTTTGGCACCGTAATACTGCGAGATGACAACGCCCGCGCCGGAGGATAGTCCAAGGAAGAAGCCGATGAGCATATTGATGATCGGACCGACGGTTCCGACGGCGGAGAACGCCTCATTGGAGACGTAGTTGCCGACGACCCAGGTGTCGACGGTGTTGTAAAGCTGCTGGAAGATGTTGCCGATCAGAAGCGGAAATGCAAATGTGATCAGATGGCGGATGATCGAGCCATCTGTCATGTCCACGTCGCGCCGTGGACGGATGAGATTTCTGATTGCTGTCATGATGATTCCTCTTGTTCGTTATGCATAAATTCAAAGTAACTTTATTATAAACCCAAACGGCGAAAAGGTCAAGGGTTTTTCGGACATTTTCGACGAATTTGTGAAAATGCGGGAAATTTTACTTTTTGAGGAAATCACGGCAGATACTTGCTTTTTCCGTCGGGAAAAGGTATAATATAAAAAAACAAACAGAACGGAGATATCATTATGATTTACAGAGAACTTGGCAATACGGGACTGCGCGTCAGCGAAATCGGACTTGGCGGCGAATGGCTTGCGCGTCATACGACAGAGGAGGTCAAGGCTGTCATCGACCGCTGTGAGGAATACGGCATAAACATCCTCGACTGCTTTATGTCGGGACCCAAGGTGCGGTCTGACATCGGTGCTGCGATCCGCGGAAAGCGCGATAAATGGATCATTCAGGGTCACATCGGCTCGGCACACCGCGACGGGCAGTATGTACGTACCCGTGAAATGGACGAGGTTCGCGCGGCGTTTGACGATCTGCTGACGCGCCTTGAAACCGATTACATCGACATCGGTATGATTCACTTTGTCGACCGTCACGATGACTGGGAGCGTGTGCTGTCGGGCGGCGTTATGGAGTACGCACGGGAACTGAAGGCAAAGGGCGTCATCGGTCACATCGGACTGAGCACCCACAATCCCGATATTGCACGTCTGGCGGCTGTGGGCGGTGACGTGGAGGTCATTTTGTTCAGCATGAATCCCGCGTATGACATGCTTCCCGCAACAGAGGTCATTGAGGATTATTTTGCTGACGAGTACGATGCATCCCTTGGCGGCATCGCAAAGGAACGCACGGAGCTGTACCGCATCTGTGAGGCGCGCGGCGTCGGTATCACAGTCATGAAGGCATACGGCGGCGGTCGTCTGTTTGATGCGGCAAGATCGCCGTTCGGTGCGGCGCTGACGCCCGAGCAGTGCATTCACTACTGTCTGACGACGCCTGCCGTCGGTTCGGTTCTCGTCGGATGCGAGGAGGTCTGGCACGTGGATGTCGCGATGAAGTACGAAAGTGCGACGGATGAAGAAAAGGACTACGCAACCGTCCTTGCAAACGCACCGCGCCATGCTTACATGGGTCAGTGTACCTACTGCGGTCACTGCAAGCCGTGTCCCGTTGACATCGACATTGCGATGGTCAACAAGTATTACGACCTTGCGACGGTACAAAAGGAGGTTCCCGCGTCGGTCAGAGATCACTACGAAGGACTTGCCGTTCATGCGGATGCCTGCATTGGCTGTGGGGCATGTGAGGAACGCTGTCCGTTCGGCGTGAAGATTTCGGAGCGCATGAAGCTGGCGGCAGAGCTGTTCCAATAAGGAGTCATCATGGAACGATATCCAATTACCGAACAGGATAGAGAACTGATTGCAATCGGTTTGCAGGTACTTGCCGAGAATTTTGACGACGGTATTTATCATCATACAGTCGGCTGTGCGCTGCGGTGTAAAAACGGCAAAATTTACAAGGGCGTGAACTGCGACGGTATCCATGGCTCGTGCGCCGAATATGTCACCATGGGGATAGCGATTTCGAGTGGTGAGCGGGAATTTGACACCATTGTCGCTGTACACGAAAAGCACTTGAACGGAGTCATTCCGCCGTGCGGCAACTGTCGTCAGATGCTCTATGAATACTGCCCCGACATCATGGTTATTGTCAATGATGAAAATGGGGAACTGATCAAGGTGAAAGCCAGAGACTTACTGCCGTTTGCGTGGGAGCCTGTGGTTTGCTGAAACAAAATTCATAAAAATGGGGTTACTGCGCGATCATTATGCAGTAACCCTTTCTGTTATTCACTTTTGGATGCTTTTGCTGTCGGCTTCAGATTTACGATCAGAACCGATCCGAGAATACAGACAATGCCGAGTACCTTCTGCCAGTTCATGGCTTCTCCGAAAATTAAAACGGAGAGCAATGCGCTGACAACGGGTTCGAGTGTTGCAAGAATTCCCGCGGTGCCGGGTTCCGTTCCCGCAAGACCTGCGGTATAAAAGAGATATGGCAGAAGACACGTCACAGGACCGAACGCAAGCACGAGCGGCAAAACCCAGTCTGCTGATACAAAGACGGCGGGCATTGTTGCAAAGTCTGCAAAAGGAACAGAAGCCGCAGTGGCAAGCAGGAATGTGTAGAATGTCACGGTCAGCGAGTCATACTTTTCCACGCCGAACCGCCCGAAGATGCTGTACAGTCCGTAGCAAAGCCCCGATGCGACACCCGCTAAAATGCCGGGAACAGAGATGACCGCACCCGGTGTCAGCAGTCCCGATACGAGGAAGCAGCCGAAAACGGTGACGGCGATGGCAATGAGCTTCGGTACGGTCAGCTTTTCGCGGAAGATGATTGCCGAGAAGATCATAATGAACGCAGGCGAGGTGTAGAGCAATGCCGCCGCAATCGACAGCGAGCACAACCGCATGGAGATCTGATTGCAGACGGTGAACAGCGTGAAGCTGATCAGACCCGTGCCGATGAAAATCCAGAAATCACGCAGCTTGATGCGGAATTTGGATCGGTCGCGTACGGCGATATAGATGCCCAGCAAGAGCGTGGCAACGGAGGCGCGCAGAAAGACGATCTGCAAGGTGGGAAAGCCCGCCTGCCGCAGATACGTGACGAACACGCCGAGCGTACCCCAGAGCAGAGCCGCAAATAAAATCTGAAAAGCGGCACGGGCGGAACTGTTTTTTTGCATATTCATGGTGAGTGCAGTCCTTTTCTTTGATTGACATGGACAACAGTATATCACAAACGGTGCAAAAAAACAAGTATTCCGATTAAAATTTATTGGATGGTGTTGCGGACGGTGGCTTGATCGGCGGAGATGCGAGATATTTTCTGGCTTCAAGATTGTAAAGTGCAGCGATGACATCCCATACTGCGGCATTGAGCACTCCTGTTGGGGAAAGTCCCGCCAGAGATTGGACCGCGGAAACTGCCTGTGCGGTCTGCTCGTCATAGATGCCTGTCAGTGTTGGAGCGGAGATAACCTCAGCCGATTCCGAGAGTGTCATAAGCAGCACTTGCAGCAGAAGGACAAATGTTTTTGGATAAGGCATGGAAAAGAACGCATCACCGCTGACGGGAAAAAGCGCCGAGAGGGGGGTATAGCGGCGGATGTTCTGTCGGTGTGCCAGGTCGAGTGCCTGCCATGTAGCGAGATCTGCCGCACCGGGTTCCGTGCTTGCACTTTCCTCCAATCCGATGTTTTTCTGAAACGCGCGGAGTGCCGCATCTGTAGTCTCGTCGCGCACACCTGTGACAGCGGGACGCGGAAGAGTGTCATCCGCAAAGGAAAGCCCACGCAGCTTTTCCTGCAGCTCGCGGATGTTGTTTTCCTTTTGGGTGTGGTCGATGGAGGTTCTGTCGATCGGTATCATGTGAATCCCTCCTTTTCAGGTGTTCGGTGAGAATTGTCCCGCGGTGCGCAGATTTCCCTCTGCAATGTCGGCGGCGGCATAGGCGAGTGCTGTCCACGTGATCGGTCCGACGATACCATTGGGCTCAATCCCTTCCAGTTCCTGAAACGCAATGACGGCGGCCTGTGTTGCTTCCCCAAAATAGCCTGTGACCGAGGGCGGTGAGATTTCATTCCATACCCCGGCAACCGTACCGAGGTTTTCTTGCAGGACACGGACATCCTCACCCTGGGAGCCGCGGACAAGGAAGGTACC
>JAZTZC010000072.1:0-2588 GCA_045637265.1 Eubacteriales bacterium
CTCCGGCATCACGATTCAGAACAACATTGTCACCAATGCGCATGCAGGCGGCTGGGGCTGTAATTTTGACTGCTTCGGCAATATCATCAGAAATAATATTTTCGCATTCGGTACCATATACCAGCTCGCCCGCTACGGAGATGCTCCCGACCGGGAGATCCCGCCGCCCAACGGAGAAATTTTCAGTCAGAATATTGTTATCTGGGATCAGGGCAGTCTGTTCAAAGAGGATGATTGGCCCTCTTACAGCACCTTCTGGGATTATAATCTTTACTGGTGTATGACGGAAGACGTAAAGTTTATGAACCGTTCTCTTGAGGAATGGCAAGCGTTGGGATTGGATGTTCACTCTCTGACGGCAGATCCTTTGTTTGCTGACCCGAAAAACGGCGACTTTACGCTGTCCGAGCATTCACCTGCCCGTGCGATCGGATTTGAACCGTTTTCTCTTGCAGATGTCGGAATTCTGCCGACGGATGACAACTTTTCAATGTAACAGGGGAAATTGCTTCTTGAAATCCCGATTCCATCATGTTATAATATAGCTGTTATAATATAATCGGCAGTCACATGGATTCCGAAGGAAAGGTATGATTATGGACAGGAAAAAAGAAAAAGACGTACTCCTTGAGATCGAACAAAGGCGTTCTTCTGCAAATTTCCCGTTTTATGTCTATCGGATACCGAATCAGGTGAATGTACCCATCCACTGGCATTCGGAAATGGAAATCCTGTATACGGAAGCGTACGGAAATGTGTATATCAACAACATGGAGTATTTTGTTGTGCCGGGAGATTTATTGTTCATCAATCCCGGTTCGCTCCACCATACGCGCCGCAGTACAGACGGTGAAATGTATCATATTGTTTTTGACTTGAATCTTGTCAAGCACAGTGACATCACTTGTTGTGTGAATGATATCGTGGATGATCTGATACATCAAAATATACAGATTGCGGTAAAACCGGAACAACATTCGGAATCTTATCAGAAATTGCTCCCTCTTGTCAGAAAACTGATCAAATATGCCGAGCATGAAGTTTCCTTCGGAATGGAAACCTGTATGGTTACGTCGGTGTTGTTCGGGATGTTTGCGGTATTCTTTCATGAAAATCATTTTCTGAATACGGATGCACATAGCTTTGCCGATGTCCGATATGTTACAAAAATGATTGAGTTTATTCAGCGGGGGTTTGCATCCCCAATGACGGCAGCAGATCTTGCGAAATTAACCAATTTGTCAGAATCATATGTCTATCGTTTGTTTCGGGATCATGTCGGAAGTACACCGACGCATTACATCCAATCTGTCAGGATTCGCGAGGCATGCCGGTTGTTATCCGAAGGAAAAAATGTCTCGGAAACCGCAGAGTCGGTAGGGATCCCGAACAAGAGTTATTTTATCAAGCTGTTTCGGGAAAATACAGGACAAACACCACTGAAGTGGATGAAATTGAATCAGAAGGATCAATCAGAATGAAGCATACATACACACTTAATACCGAACAAAATACCGTTCGGATTACGGTATACGGCAATAATATCATACGGATTACATTCGGAGGCAATCAGGACGCTTTGCCGGAAAGCATGATTGTCACAGCACAGCCGAAGGAGTTATCGCCGTGTGCGGTGACTGTCGAGGAAACGGACACACAGTTCTCTCTGTGTACGGATGCCTTGCGGCTGATTGTTGAGAAGACAACGTCGGATGTTCGCTTATGCCGACCGGACGGCAGACTGCTGACTGCATTGACAGGTCATGCTCTGACGGAATACGAAATGTTCCGATTTGTCGGCGGCAGTACCGAGCTGCGTCATACGGTAGACGGTGTTCGTTCTACTGTGAAGGATGGAGAACGGGAATTTGTCGGAACTGCATATCACGGCAAGCTGACAATGCGCTTCTCGGAAGAAGAAGAGCTGTACGGACTCGGCAGCCACGAAGAAGGGTATCCCTCGCTCAAGGGGCAGTTTGTGCCGCTGTACCAGGAAAATATGCGCATCGCTCTGCCGTATCTCGTTTCCACGAAAGCCTATGCATGCCTGTTTGACTGTACTTCCATGATGACGTTTGATGCGACCGACCGCAGATACGGCAAATGGTACTTCGATTCTCTGCGGGCAATCGATTACTATTTGATCGTCGGTGACGATTTTGACGACATCTGCCGCGGATACCGCACGCTCACCGGCACAACCCCAATGCTTCCGAAATGGGCGGTCGGTTATGTGCAGTCGCGTGAGCGGTATGTATCGCAGGAGCATCTTCTTGAAACCGCCGCAGAATACCGCAAAATTGGCGTACCGCTGGACTGCATCGTACAAGACTGGTGTACGTGGCCGGGGGAACTGTGGGGTTATAAATGCTTTGATCCCGAACGGTATCCCGATCCGCAGACAATGACGGACACCCTTCATAACATGCATGTCCATATGCTGTTATCCATCTGGCCGAACATGAGCGGAGAATCTGCTGACCGTATCGAGTTCCGAAATGCGGGAAAGCTGCTGGGCGACGGTTCTACCTACAATGCCTTTGACGACGATGCCCGCCGTATCTACTGGCGGCAGGTCAATGATGCAT
>JAZTZC010000073.1:0-2020 GCA_045637265.1 Eubacteriales bacterium
GTTCTTCAACGGTTGCGTAGTAGTGGGGAATACCGTACTTTTCAGCTGCGTCCTTTGCGCGTTCCGGGACGATGTCCGCAATCGCAACGACCTCAACGATATCGGTCAGCTCTGCATATGCGGGAAGGTGTGCACCGGTAGCGATGTTACCGGCACCGATAATACCGACTTTTAACTTTGCCATGATGATATTCTCCTTTATTTTCTGTACGGCGGTTGTTTTGTGCCGCACAATATTTAATTTTATTGTAACATAAAGTATGTCTGTTGTCAAGTCTTTTTATCGTTTGATTTCCAAAGACAGACATTCGGTTCCTGCAAGGGCACAGCTCTTTTCATCGGGCTGGTGGGTGCCTGCGTATAACGTATAGACATTGCCGCGAACGGCTCTGATGCCGCTCTCATCAACCGATGTGAATGCACGCTCGTCGATGCGGATATGTACGGTCTTTGTCTGACCGCCGGAGAGCGAAACACGTTCAAATCCGCAGAGTGCCCAATTCGGAACTGCGCAGTCTGCGTCATCGTGCAGATACAGCTGGACAACATCATCGACGCGCTCTGTACCCGGATTTTCAACCGTTACGGATGCAATGCCGTTTTCGTATGTCAGTTCTTTCACCAGCGTCGTTCCGTAGGTCAGTCCGAAGCCGAACGGATAGAGGATATTGTCCTGCGTGTAACGGTAGGTACGTCCCTTCATTGCATAATCGGTGAAATCGGGGAGCTTTTCGGAATCGTCATAGAACGTGACAGGCAGTTTTCCGGACGGTGCAAAGTCACCGAACAGAATCGATGCCGCAGCTTCACCGCCCATCTGTCCGGGATACCAGACATGCAGCAGGGCATCGCAGTCAACCTCGCAGTTCATGGCGCTTCCTGCGGCACACAGAATGATCAGCGGCTTGCCTGTTTTTGCAAGTGCCTCCACGAGAACACGCTGGGACTCGGGCAGACGCAGATCGCGCTTGTCTCCTGCCGCATATTCGTTGGATGCATCACCCGCTTCACCTTCAATGGACGGATCGAGACCGACACAGGCGATGATGATATCGGCGTGTTCCGCACAGTCAAGCGCTTCGGCAAGACGGTCGTGGTCGAAGTCGGAGTTGCAGTTTTCGGAACGGAGTTTGTAAAGATGTGCGCCGGGAGCGTACGTAACACGTCCAGCAAAGCGATCCTGGATGCCTTCCAAAAGCGTGATATAGCGGTCTGCCGTACCCATGTAGTTGCCTTCCAGAACGGAGCGGCTGTTTGCGTTGGGACCGATGACGGCAATGGTGGAATATTTTTCTTCGTCCAGCGGCAGGATACCGTTGTTTTTGAGCAGAACCATCGACTGCAAAGAGCACAGCCATGCAAGATCCTTGTGATCGTCGCATGCGACAACATCGTAGGAAATGTCATCAAATTCGGTCTTGCCCGAAAACAGACCGAGACGGATGCGGGTACGCATGGCACGGATCGCGGCAGAGCGGATATCGTCTTCCGTGACGAGTCCTTCTTCATACGCGGTCATGATCGATGCATAACAGCCGCCGCAGTTGATGTCACATCCATTCTTCAGAGCGAGCGCGGCGGAGTCAACGGCATTTGCCGTGATGTGGTGGAACTGATGGAAGTCGGAGATCGCGCCGCAGTCGGAGACAAAATAGCCGTCAAAACCCCAGGAGCGAAGCTTTTCCTGAAGGAAAGGACTTGCGCAGGACGGTTCTCCGTTGATGGCGTTGTAGGCACCCATGATGCCCTCGACATGTGCTTCCTTAACAAGGGATTCAAACGCGGGCAGATAGGTTTCTTCAATATCTTTTGGTGATGCGACAGCATTGAACCCGTGGCGGATGCCCTCGGGACCGGAATGAACAGCGATGTGCTTGGCACATGCAGCGGCGCGCATGACAGGACCGTCACCCTGCAGACCGTGCACGTAAGCCTTGCCGCATTCTGCGGTCAGATACGGATCTTCACCGTAGGTTTCGTGTCCGCGTCCCCATCTGGGATCACGGAAAATATTGATGTT
>JAZTZC010000074.1:0-5702 GCA_045637265.1 Eubacteriales bacterium
CACGGACGAGCCGTCGGGTGCAACCCAGTTGAAGACATCGGAATCCATCGGCTTTTCTGTGGGCGAGGGACGCATGAAGATGTAGCTGTCCATACCGCTCTTTTTAAGAATCTGCGGCAGGTTCGCGTTATGACCGAAGGAGTCGACATCATAGCCGACTTTGGCTGTCACGCCGAGTTTTTCCTTGAAGTACCGCTGTGCGTAAAGGGACTGACGTGCAAAGCCCTCTCCGGACGGCAGGTTGCAGTCGGGCTGCACGTGCCAGCCGCCGACAACGACAAAACGGCCTTCAGCGACACGCTGCTTGATCTCCTCAAACATTTCCTCGTCAAATTCTTCAATCCAACGGTAAACGGACGCGGACGAGCAGACAAACTTGAAATCCGGGAATTCGTTCATACGGTCAAGCGCGGAGCGGACGGTTGCCTTAGCTTCCGCAGAACCTTCCTGCCATCTCCACTGCCAGACAGGGTCAAGGTGGGCATTGCCCACAGCAAAAATTTTGGTTTTGTTTTTCATGGGGTTCTCCTTTTATATAACGTAAATTGAATTTGAATATATAGGAACAGAGCGTGATGGATGCTCTCACCAAAACCTTCCCCTGTAGGAAGGTGTCGCGCGAAGCGTGACGGATGAGGGGTTGCAAACAATCCGCTTTGATGTCAGATAGGATAGGAAAATGACCCTCATCCGTCTTTCGATAAAAATGCTATCGCATTTTCACCGAAATCCACCTTCCCCAAAGGGAAGGTTTTTGCGATCAAACTGTCATCGTCTGCTTCTTACCGATTCTTTCGTGAAAGCGGTATCTTCTGCACCCAACCAATGATTTGCCCGGACAGGATCACGGATACCAGCGACCAGAACAGCCGCTCCCACGACAGATACGTCATCGACAGTCCAAGCACCAGTAAATCGGATGCAAGATAGATCCATTGAATTCCCAGTCCCGTCACATGCGACAGACTCATCGCCAGCGCATCGTCGCCGCTCGGTGCACCGCCGACACGAACACACAGTCCCGCGCCGACACCGATGAAGATGGCACCGACAATCGCCGCTGTCCAAGGAACATCCTGCAGGCACTGATAGACAGCAAGCGGCAGAAGATAGCCGATTGCCTCAAACAGCGCATAAAACAGCGAAAATCCCGCACAGGAAATCAGAGAATAGACAAGAAACCGCCGCCCAAGCAGCCGCCAGCCGAGCAGATAGCACAATGCGTTCATGACAAACGAGGTAATGGCGGGCGAGATTTTGAAATGGTGCTCAAGCAAGAGTGTCGCGCCGAGGACACCGCCCTCTGTTACCTTCGCAAAGGAATGAATATGAAACAAGCCACACGCCTGTATTGCGCAGCCGAGCAGGAGCAGCAAAATCGGCACAGCATGTTCCCGTACCGAGCGACGTATGGATTGGCTATCAATCAAGGTCATCGAAAATCCTCGTATCGGGGTCTTCGCAGATCGCGTCAAGACAGTATTTGCCCTCTGTCACAGGCTCACGGTGCAGCCACTTGCCGCATGTAAAATCAGGCACATCAACGGGCGCACCGCTGCGTGCAATCGACTGCTCCGAGAGCACGCCGATCGCCATCCATGCGGCCGTATCGTAGGCATCGATCGGCGTATTTTCCCCGCGCTTGACCGCCTCGACAAACGCACGGCAGACAAGCCAGTCCATACCGCCATGCGAGCCGCGCTCACCAAGTGCGACATACTCGCGGTGAAGCGGATGATCGTATGTTTCAAAGAATTCCGGTTCATTTTCGGTCATCGTTTCCGCCATGCCGTCAAGATAGACGATGCGTCTGTCCTCGGTGCACATGCCCTTCGTTCCGCGTACGGTAAAGCCGCGGCTGTAATAGGGTCTTGGAAGCGTCGTGTCAAGGCGCAGATGGACGGTTTCGCCGTTCGCACACGTGATGATGGTATCGATGATGTCCCCGCATTTGATCTCTTTTTTCGCATATGGGCTGTCCGCATCAAATTTTTCGTTAATATACGTTTTCAGTCCGCGCGCTTTCGATGCAAACGACGACAAGGTCAGCATACGGTTGCCGCGGTTAATCGACAGCACCTTGGAAATCGGTCCGAAATCGTGTGTCGGATAGAAATGGAAATTGCGGCGTTCCATCGATTCCAGACGGAAGTTCGGCGCAATGGGGTCAATCTCATCGGGTGTAAAGACAAAGCGGCAGTTGTGCATATAGCCGCCGTCGCAGTGGATGATCTCACCGAACAGTCCTTTTTTGACCATGTGCAGTGCCATCATCTCGCGCCGTCCGTAGCAGCAGTTTTCGAGCATCATCACGGGGACACCCGTTTCCTCATACGCACGCACGAGCGCCCAACACTCCTCAAGATCGTAGGTACATCCAACTTCGATCGCGGTATATTTGCCCGCACGCATCGATGCTGCCGCCATTGCCGTACGGTTTTCCCAGCCGTTCATAAACAACACCGCATCCAGCGTCGGGTCGGCGATCACCGCGCGCCAGTCCTCGGTCATGGTAGCCGCCGGACGGTCAAACGATGCAAGGATTGCATTTGCCGCATCCATTCGCTCACGGGACAAATCGCAGATCACAGGAATTACCACGTCCCGCATCTGCGCAAGACATTCCTTCAATACCCCCTGTCCGCGCGCGCCGCATCCGACGTAACCGACACGGATTTTTGACTTTCTCTCCATTGTCTTTGTCCCCCTTTGGACCAGTAATTATTCAAGAACGATTATAACATATCTTTGATTCCCTGTCAATCAATTTTTTTGCAGTTCACACGCAAAACAACTGCAATAAAACAATTTATTCATATATTATTTTCAAATTCGCAAAAAAACTTGCATCGGTATCTGCTATAATATATTATAGATAAATATGCACCCGATTTTTCGCATTGCAAAACCATCCTGTCAAGAATCCATCAATCGAATCAAACCATACGAAAGGAACTCCGATCATGAAAAAATCCGTCCGCATCGCCTGCGCCCTGCTGGCACTTCTGACCGTCTCCCCTGCCGTCATCTCCTGCGGCAATTCCGCTGACACCGGCACCACGCCCGATACCAATCTCACCGCCTCCACCGAAACGACTGCTGTCACCGAAGATCCCAACGCCATTGTTGACAACCTGCCCGAACTCGATTTCAATGGCGATACCGTCAAGATCATGCACTTCGGTCTGGAAGAAATGGGCGGAAACGACTCCTCCGACTGGAACCGCGAGGGTGATGTTGTTGCCGATGCTGTCATTGCCCGTGACCGTGCGACCGAAGAACGACTGAACATCACCATTGCCTACGAGGCAGGCTCCGACGACTGGGGCACCTATCCCAGCGAAGTACAGAAGATGGTCCAGTCCGGTGACTGTCCCTATGACATCTTCTTCTTAGAATCCTCCCAGTGCTTCCGCCTGTCCCTCGACGGTTACTTCCGTGAGGTTTCCGATCTTGCACACATTGACATCAATCAGCCGTGGTGGTACAAAAACTTCATGGACGGCGGTTCGATTTCCACTGACAAGCGTTATTTTCTGACCGGTGCCTTCTCCGTTTCCACACTGGAGGGCGCATCCTGCACGATCTTCAACAAGAAGATTTACAACAACTACTTTGAGTCCTATACCGAGCTTTACGATATGGTCGATGCACATACCTGGACCTACGACAAGTTCATCGAGCTTTGCCGCGATGTCTACCAGGATGTCAACGGTAACGGCGAAGCGGACGGCGATGACCTCTATGGACTGTTCAACCGCGGACAGCAGACGGTCAACTATGTTTCCATGTCCACAGGTCTGACGTATCTTCAGCGCGATGAAAACGGTCTGCCGGTTCTGGATCTGTACAACGACGATTCCATCCGCTGGGTTGAAAAGCTGTACACGATCATGAACGAAAACAACATCTCCTACTCTACGGGTACGAGTGATGACGGTATGCCGCATTTCGCTGACGGAAAGTCCCTGTTCTTCCTCGGCTGGCTGTCCGAATACACCAATGAAACCATCCGCGCAATGGAAGATCCCTACGGTGTTCTCCCGATGCCTGTCCTCGACGAAGGTATGGAATATAAGTCTGCAGCAGGTACGGTCAACGGTCAGTCCGCTGTCATTCCCGTCACGACCGATGAAGCAAAGCTGGAGATGTGCGGCGCAACCCTCGAATCGCTGTCGATTGAAGCATACCGCTCGGTCATTCCCGCATGGTATGAGGTTGCTCTCAAGTCCAAGCACGCCGACACCGCACGCGATGCCGATATGATTGATGTCATTTACAACACCATCGATACCTCGTTCATCATGATCGCCGACAAGCTGCTCGGTACCGGCTCCTTCTTCTGGACCATGCTCGGTTCCTCCAAGAAGACTCCCGGCGAATTCGCTTCTTACTATGAAAAGCAGGCAAAGGCAATTGACAAGAAGTGGGCATCGATGCTGGAAGCATTCGCAGAACTTGAATCCTAACAGATGCTGTATCTGATTACATTCCTCGAAGGTATCATCTCCTTCATTTCCCCCTGTATGCTCCCGATGCTGCCCCTGTACCTGTCTTACTTTGCGGGCGATGCGGGTAAAAATTCCGTTGATGCGGCAACTACCGAAGATCAAAGTCAGTCTCAAAGCCGCCGTGTGTTTCTGCATGCCTGCGCATTTGTCGTCGGCTTCTCCGTCGTCTTCATCGCGCTCGGCGTATTCGCAGGGTCGCTGGGGATGCTTCTGACCCGCTATCAGACGACTCTCAACATCGTCTGCGGCGCGATTGTCATCCTGCTGGGACTTTCCTATCTGGAAATCATCCGTATCCCGTTTTTCACAGGGATGAAAACCGCAAAGAAGGCTGGCAGTGTGCTGTCCGCGTTTGTCTTCGGTGTGATCTACTCTGTCAGCCTGACACCCTGCATCGGCGCATTTTTAGGCTCTGCACTTATGATGGCATCGTCCTCGGGCGGTGCCGTTCGCGGTGCACTTCTGCTGCTCTGCTACACCGCAGGTCTTGGGATTCCGTTTCTGATCTCCGCTGTGCTGATCGACGGACTGCAGTCGGCCTTCCGCTTCATCAAGCAGCATTACCGCGTCATCAATGTTGTCAGCGGTATCTTTCTGATCGTCATCGGGCTGTGCATGATGCTCGGCTGGATGAACCGCCTCATGGCGCTGTTTTCATAAGAGGTCACTCGCGATGAATCAAAAGAAATCCTTTTCCGTTTTACTGATCGTTCTGCTCGTCGTGCTTGCGGGTGCGATGTTTGCCTACCGCTATCTTTCCGACAAAGTCACGCCCGACACAGACGGCTCCCTGCTTGACCGTGTCACAGAAACAGCGGATACCGTCAAAACGGGCATTGAAACGTCGGACGTCGTTGATGCGGCACAGTCGGATGTGTTTCCGGCTATGGACTTCACCGTCTACGACATTGACAGAAATCCGATCAATCTGTCGGACTTCTTTGGCAAACCGATCCTCATCAACTTCTGGGCGACATGGTGTCCGCCGTGCAAATCGGAGCTGCCCGATTTTGACCACATTTATGCCAATTACGGCGAGGATGTCGTGTTTATGATGGTCAACATGACCGACGGCAGCCGCGATACGGTGGAAAGTGCCAGTGCCTTTACTGCCGACAACGGCTATTCGTTCCCTGTCTACTATGACTGCGACCTCGATGCGGCGTATACCTACGGCGCGTCCTCCATTCC
>JAZTZC010000075.1:0-3270 GCA_045637265.1 Eubacteriales bacterium
GCCATGCCGAGCAGAATGGAGACAACGCCGAGCACATTGTTGGTGCGGGATGCGGACAGGACGCGGTCACAGATGGCAAGCGTCTGAAGCAGTGCCTTTGCAGAGGACTTGGAGACGATGCCGGAGGACAGACGGTCAACAATGATTGCCGTTTCCTTGGGCTCGGCACACTTGATGATCTTAACCGGATACTTGGACATCTTGATCTTGCAGGACAGCAGATGATCGTCGATGTTCGGGTCGCTGGTCTTGATGCCGACGCAGACGCCCTGACGGTAGAGCTGCTTGAGAACAACCTCAAAGTCGGGTTCAACGGAATACTGGATGTAAAGCTTTGCCGCAACATTGTTGTCGTAAGCGATATAGAGAATCGATGCATCACCTGTTTCTTCCATCGACTTTTCGCTTTCGTTGAGGGATGCGGCGTAACCGTAACGATTGACGAATGCCGCACGTCCGATCAGAACCGTACCGCCGTCCACACGTGCTTCGATACCGTCACGGTCAAGACGTGTCAGCTTGACGTTTTCGGCGTAACCGAGTTCACCCGTAGCCGTTTCAAAGACATCGGCGAGCGGACCTCCGACAACATGGAAGACGCTTGCCGCCGCATAAATGACATGGTCGATACGGTTTTCGCCGTAGACCTTGACATTGCGGACGCGGACACCGCGTGCAGGGAAGACTTCCTTGTCGTCAAAGGAGACAACCGACGCGTCGGCATATTCGCCGAGGGATGCTTCGCCGATCATTGCGCTGTCTTTCTTATACGCAAAGCCGGATGCGCGGTACATCGGATAACTGAACGCGATGAATGCGCAGGAGGGCAGGGTCAGAAGCATGGTGATGTATGCAACGGTCAGAGATTCATAGATATCGCCGGTCAGAATGAACTTTGCGGCGAAGAACGCCAAAATCAGCAGGAGCACAGCCGGGAGAACCGCGCGAAGGATTCTCTGCGTACGCGGATAGGTTTCCGTGCGGGCAAAGAACGATTCGACGAAAGCGGTGCGCTTGATGCGGAACAGTGCGGGATCGTCGGAGATGTATTCGGCAAACATTTTGCGTTCTGCCTCGCCATCCTTCGGTGCAATCGCATCGACGGCGTACTTGAGCTTTTTGGACGAAACGATCTTGAAGCTCATAATCTCACGGCGCAGATTCATGAATTCGTAGCAGAGCTCGAACAGAACTGCAAGACCGATGGGGAAGTTATAGAGCTGCAGGTCGTGCATCGGGCAAAGGGATGCAATGACAGCGGTATATACGATGCAGGCAAGGAACAAAAATCCTGTAATGCTTTCCGGAATCGGACGTCCGCGGAAGATCGCACGGATACCGGTACGGATGCTGCGCCAGATCATGGCACCGGAGAGCAGAACGAGCTGGAGATCAAACAGCGTATAAACCAGCGGATACTGTTCACGGTCAAAGATCGCGGGCATAGTGATGCCGAGCAGGCGATCATTTTCAAAGAAGAACAGCAGGACGAGGAAGAACAGCGCACCGAGGAAGCGGAACAGAATGCCGGAATACTTCTTTTTGTATTCGGCGAAGATTTCGCGGTTCTGCGCGGCAGAAACGTATTCCGCGTGCTTGTCCTGCACCGTATCGGGGCGATCTCCGGAGTGCATTTCGTTGAAATGGTCATCACTGCGGTCGCCGATGGCTTTCTTATATTTCTTTGCACGCTCATGACCGACAGCGTCTTCCAGCTGATCTTCCATACCGAATGCGATCATCAGGTCAAGATCGGTCTGGTCAAATTCGCCGGCTTCGGCAGAATCTGCATTGTCAGCAGGTTCGGTACTGTCTGCAGCGGTATCGGTTTCTGCGGCTGTATCGGCAGCGGATTCCGAGATCACATCTGTGTTCATGTCATCTGCCGGGACATCCTCGGTCAGTGCTGTAAGAGCATCAAAGAAGGATTCATCCGCAATATCATCAACGGTCGTTTCTTCCGTTGTTTCGCCAACGGTCTCCGAAGCGTCCGTTTCTGCAATGACAGCGCCTTCGCCTTCAATGGCGGCAAGCATTGCCTCCAGTTCGGCATCGGTGAGTGCATCGGCAGAAGCTATGGTGGCGGCCTCCGACGTGGCGATCACCGCCATAGCCATCAAGGAAGTGCAGACACAGGTCCAAAAAGCACAGGCGGAGGTCCAGACGCAATCGGAGCAGTGTGCACAAGCCAACACAAGTGCACAGGAGGCGGCAAAAACGGCCGCTGACGCTGCGGTGGTAGCCACTACAGCGGCTTGGAACGCAGAGAATAATGCCTCGGCCGCTATGCAGGCCGCTGAGGAGGCAGGTATATACGCCCAAGAAGCTCAGCAAGCCGCGGAAACGGTCTCTGCCGGAGTGTCGGTTGTCACGCAGGCGGCAAATAGTACCGCCGGCGATGCGGCCAATGCAAAAGCCAGTGCCGATGCGGCTCAAACCGCTCAGCGGAATGCGCAAGAGCGTGCCGAGGATGCCGACGGCGGTGCGACGGTAGCAACCAATGCCGCCGCTACGGCCTCTGCTTCAGCGCAGGCAGCGGCTCAAGCTGTGGCCAATGCCGAGGAGGTGACGCGGCAGGTGCGTGAGGATATGGACGTGCTGAATCAGGGTGGACTACTATTGAAGCACGCCTATATCGCAGAGCAGGTCGCCCAGTGGTTATCCGCTCACCCCGAGGTCACCGTTGCGGTGCAGGATCATTCCTTGACCGCGGCTAAGATGGTGATTGGCGCCTTGGGATACGTTACTCCGCAGATGTTTGACGATGGCAAGAGGACGGACACTGAGATGATACAAGCGGCTATGGACGTCTGCTTGAATGGCGGCCCCTCAACTGTGTACATCCCAGCAGGCACTTATTATGTGAATGGCCAGTACACCGATTTTACCGACCCGCATACTGGCGGTATCAAACTGCATAGCGGTCAACGAGTGTATATGGATGCTGATTGCGTGATTAAGGTTATGGACAATGATACCGACTTTTACAACGCTTTTAGTGTGTATCAATGCGAGAATGTGGAGATACACGGCGGTAAGATTGTCGGCGCAAAACTGACCGACAAAGCACCACAAGATTCTGTGCAAGGTTATGGTATCGACATCATCGAAAGTGAGAATGTGTTGGTGGACAACGTGGACATCTCCGAGATGCGTGGCGATGCCATTGTCATCAACGGCATTTATGTCAATGAGGACGATAAACCTGTGTGCAAATCCAAGTACAGCAATCGCACCACCATCCAAAACTGCCACTTACACCATTGTGAC
>JAZTZC010000076.1:0-5494 GCA_045637265.1 Eubacteriales bacterium
CATGATCATATTAAAATAATCGTTTTTGAGTGCGACGAGGACACCCGTGATCGTTGTGCCGATATTGGCACCCATGATGATCGGCGTCGCCTGCATCAGCGTCATAACGCCCGCATTGACAAGACCGATGACCATGACAGAGGTTGCGGAGGAGCTTTGGATGATCGCCGTCACGCCCGCACCGATACCGACACCGGAAAAGCGGTTATTGCTGATCTTTTCCAGCAGCTTCTTCATACCGCTGCCCGCACTCTTTTCCAGCGCGTCTCCCATAAAATTCATGCCGACAATGAAAACACCGACACCTGCCAGAAGCCAAATCAGGCTCTGTACCAATTGCATAATTTCACCAGCTGATAACATAACAAGAAACCTTTCTTTATAATCGAGGGCAAAACCAATTTACGCCCATTATAATGATTATACCATAGAATCGGTAAAAATGCAGTAAAAAACGAAGCGATTTCAAAATATCGCTCCGTTTTGTCGTGATTGGATTGTGTGACGGTCAGCCATCCATGCGGTAGCCGACACCGAGCTCATTGACTATATAGCTGAATTCCCCCGGCTTGACTCCGAATTTCTTTCGGATGTTCGCCATGTTGACCTGAAGCTTTTTGATGCTGTTTTCATTGGTTGGCTCACGCCAGACTGCCTTAATAATCGAGGAATACGTCATCACCTTGCCGCTGTGCTCGGACAGGAATACCACGATATTGTACTCCGTCTGTGTCAGCTTGATTTCCTCCGAACCGATATAGAGCCGTCTTGCGTCATAATGGATGGACAGATCACCAATCTGAAAGATTCCGCCCGGGAGTTTTCCCGCATCTGCACTGTGCCGCATAAATCGGAGAGACGACCGAATCCGCGCAAGAAGCTCCGCGGAGCCGAACGGCTTTGTGATATAATCGTTGGCACCGAGATCCAGCGCCCGGACCTTCTCCGCTTCATCACTTCTGGCAGACAGCACAAGCACGGGTGCCAGCTCCCCTCTCTGCCGCAGTCCGCGCAGAAACTCCGTACCGTCGCGATCCGGCAGTCCGAGATCGAGAATCACAAGATCAGGCAGATACGACGCATACAGCGTTTCCGCCTCAGTACATGATTCCGCTTTGATAACCTGATATTCATTGGATTCCAGCAAATCCCCGACAAACGTCAGAATATTGGCTTCATCCTCAACCAAAAGAATTTTGTATTTGTTGTTATTCATGATTTTCCACCTCATCCGTTTTCAGTTTGAATCGGAACAGTGCACCGCCTGTTTTCCGATTTTCTGCACAGACCGTGCCGCCGTGCGCTTTGATGATCGTCGCACAAACCGAAAGTCCGATGCCCGCATTCCGTTTGTGAACATCTGCTTTATCTGCCGCGGCAGCGTTGAAGCCGGTAAACAGATGCTCCATCCGCTCTTTCGCAATACCGCATCCGTCGTCCTCGATCTCAAAAACCGCCCATCCGTCCTGCATCTTCACACGCAGTGTCAGCGTTGTAAAGTTTTTTGCATGATGCATCACATTTTCGAGCATATTCACGATCACCTGCTCAATAAGCAGCGCATCCATCGGAATGACGATCACCGTATCGGGCAGATCGAGTGTCACCGTCTGCGCGGGATATCGCTTTTTGAACTTCAGAAGAACCGCATCGATCAGCTCATCAAGAACAATCGGCGTTTTGATGAGCTTGACATTGCCGCTGTCAATACGCGTGATGGACAAAAGATTTTCCACCATGCGGATCAGCCAGTCGGCATCCTCCTGAATCCCGGCGATCATTCGGGTTTTCTGCGTATCGGTCAGTTTGTCATAATTTTCGAGGATCGATGAGCTGGCACCGTAGATCGTCGTCAGAGGTGTCCGCAGATCATGTGATACCGCACGAAGCAGATTGGCACGCATCCGCTCCATTTCTCCTTCTGCCTTCAGCGTCTTCCAGCGCTTGAGCTGGGTCGTGATACCGCTGGTCAGAAGGGCGATAATCATCATAACAGCGGCCGAGAACAAGCTCTCTGTCGCCGAGAAATTCACATCAAAATACGGATAGGTAAATGCGTAATTGATAAGCAGTACCGCGGAAAAGGTGGATAGAATGCCCCACACATAGCCGTCCGTCAGAAGCGCCACCAGAAATACCGCAAAGACGAATGCAGTGGTAATATGCTCCCAGATATCAAAGACATCCTTTAACAAAAAGCCGAGTGCGTAGGTAAACAGCATCATTCCTACCATGATCGCCGCATTTTTACACAGTTTTTTCATCACAAGTCCTCCGATGCTCCGATCACAGCAAATTGATGCACAGCAGTGCCGCAAATGTCACCGCAATGCCGACCACACACCGCACGGTAATACGTTCCCCGAAACAGATTGCCGACATCAGCATGGACAAGACCAAAGAAGACCCTTGCATCAGCGGATACAGCTGGGACGACGGCAAATATCCTGCGGCCGCGGTGGAACAGAAGGAATGGAGAAACAGGCATCCCGACATGATCACAACGTAAATGCCGAGCCGCCGCAGATTCGCCCGTTTATCCGCCGATTCCTCGCCTGTTCCCGGCTCCCGATACAGAATGGCACACAACACAAGAACGCCGGCTGCGATGATATAGGTATAAAAATTGAACACGGACACATCGGTATTGCCCGCATAACGAAGCCATTTCTGTGAAAACTGCGTCAGACCGTTGGAGGCACCGCAAAGCACCAGTAAAAGAATCTGACCGATATGCAGACGACCTCCTCCTGACAGTGTTTGATTGTACGTACACATCAGATACGCGGCAAATACCAGCAGCACCAGACCGAGCAATTGAAACATTCCGACCGTTTCACCGAACAGCACCATACAAAGAGTCATCGGAATGACGGCTCCCAGTGTGATAAACACATCCACCATCATATACGCGCCCCAACGGACACAACCGATCCATGTGACAACAAACAGGGCAGTCGATACGCCGGATACGGAAGAGATTATCAGTGTCAGCCAATCAACCGAAAGCGCGGACAGACCCCCGGCAGAAAGCACAAACAAAAAACCGATGGGAATACACAACAGCATCCGCACCGCGTTAAACCAAAAGGTTGCACGGGTACCCTGAATCAAACCGCTGGTTTTCTTTCCGCAATAGCCTTTTGTCACGCCTGCTGCCAGTGCCCCGATCACAAACAGATATCCAAGCATACCATCCCCGCCTTTCTCTGAATCGATGATTGTGACTTCATTTCTTTAGCATTTATTATATCATACTCGAACAGAATTGACAAGATGGCATGGGAATTTTTGATTCTGCCATCACCAAAGAGGACTGCCGCACCCGACAAAAATCGGATAGGGCAGTCCACATCATTATGGTTGTTTCTGTTTGATCTCACGGAAAACACGCAAAAGCAGGAAAATACCAAGTACAGCCGCCAAGAAATTTACACCGACAAAATTCAGCCAGATGCCATCAAGCCCAAGATTCCAGAGAACAGCAAGCATCAGACATGGGAATACAAATGCAACCGAGACACTCATCAGCGTTGCAGGCATCGGTTTTTCAATGGCGCTGAGGAAGCTCTGTGTGGTAACAGCGAACCAGCGGAACAGATATGCAAAACAGAACAGACGAATCGCTCTTGCCGATTCCTGCATCAGCATCACATCCTCAACATTGGAGAACAGTGCGGCAATGGCATTGGGAAAGAAGAAGAGAATCGAGGTGGAAACAAGCCCGACCGTCGCTGTTCCGATGTACGCGCATCGGACGATTTTCTTCACTCTGTCATAGCTTGCCGCTCCCCAGTTATAGCCGATGGCAGGTGCAAGCGAATCACTGATACCGTAGAGAAGCGGCCAGCACAGGTCGCTGGAATACATCAGAACGGCATATACCGCAACCGCCGTGGTTCCGCCGCCCTCGCCCCAGACGCGCACACCGACGGTCATCAGCGAAATGTTCATCAGAATCGAAGTTATACGACCGGAAATATTGCTCAAAAAGACAGGAGAGCCGCATGCCGCAATCTGACGGAACATCGCAAAATGAAAGTGCGGCTTGACAAATTGTAAAAGTGTCTTGCGGCGAAGGAACGGAATCATCGCAATGATCGAGCACAGACTCATTGAAAGGGAGACCGCCAGCGCCGAACCGACCACGTCCATATCCAGACCGATTAAGAAAAACGCCAGAAGACCGATGGTAGCAAGATTGGAACCGACATTGATGACCATACTCGTTTTGACATATCCGCTGATGCGCAGGTAATTGTCCATTGCAAAGAAGATGGATGCCAGCGGGGAACACAGTGCACAGGTACGCAGATAACGCACGGAAGTATCCAGAAGGACATCTTCAGCCCCCATCATTCTGCACAGCGGTTCCGCAGTACAGAACATGACCGATCCCATCAAAACTGCGGTGAGAAAAATCATAATAACCGAGCAGGAAAAGACATTGTTCGCAGTCGTATGGTCCTTTTTGCCGAGCGCAATTGAAATCGGAACCGATGCACCGACACCAATCAGATCGGCAAGCGAAAAGTTGATCATGACAAGCGGCATCGCAATATTGATCGCAGCAAAAGCACTCTCGCCGAGACGCTGTCCGATGAACGCACCCTCAATGATACTGTATACCGACATGGCAAACATGCTGACCATGCCCGGCAAAGCGACAATAAAAAAGAGCTTCCACGGCTCCATTGAGGCATACATGGCTTCTGTATCACGTTTCATGCACACACTCCTCTCCATATATCCTATAACAAATTTACCTGTTTTTCCATAAAAAAAGTCCTGTTTCGGACACCTATATTATACAGCACAGCATCGGAATTGTCAAGCATTTTCAGTATATACAAATTAAGAAGCGGTAAAAAACCGTGCTATTCCCGAGAACCGATCCGAATGTGACAGAAAAAACAGAAATCCTCCAGAGAAACATTGCAATTCACCGCCGGTTATGTTATAATGAACCGACAAAAAAAAACCACATGAAGGGAACCTGCGATAGAGCAGGTTCCCTTCAAACTTTGTTGATTGGTTTGGATGCGAGAATGGATTGTAGTAAAATCAAAATCTAATTTTGGAGGATACTACAATGAAAAAGAACTTTGGAAACCTTTATGAAAACCTTGGTGGGACTTATCACGAAAAAAACGGACACCTTATCCCCGATGTAACCCTTCCCGAACAGACCGACTATCAGATTGGCAAGTATGGACGGATACACCTTGATTTCATCAAACAGCACCGTCGCGGAAGGTACACAACGCTGCTGACTGAAGGCAAGTTGAATGTTCGGTTGCACAAAATCGACCTTGAAGCAAACAAAATGCTTGATAGCATCATCCCCCGCCTCGTTGCCGAAAGAGGTATTGACCAGAACTTGAAAGCTCGCGATATGCTCCGTTGGATTGCCGAGATGAACAACATCAAGACAAGCGCGGAAGAAATCGTTTTACGGGAGGTGGTATATCAATGAAATCCGTTATAAACGAGT
>JAZTZC010000077.1:0-2797 GCA_045637265.1 Eubacteriales bacterium
TGCAGACCGATGACACATTCGGGCGCTTCCTCATCGATCAGCTTCATCAGCGCACGCGTTTCCTCTGCCATCGGCGCAAAGAAGTTATCGTGCATCAGATTGATGCCGTCGTCGTTGTAGTACGCACCGAGATAGCCTGCGGCGTCCTTGATCGGATGAACCATCTTGCACTGGGGCCAGCCGCAGAGAGAGCCGTCCTTCCAGGTACCCTGTCCGTAGTAGCGCAGACCGCAGCCATCGGCATCGTGCGGTTCACCGAGCATGGAATCGGCAGGACAGCGGCGGCGTCCGTCCATATTGTAGATCGGAACGATAATCAGACGCGGATTCAGCGCATCAAATGCATCGGTGATCATCGGGACAGCTTCCCCGCGCAGGTCGACACCCGTTTCAAGCAGTGTCAGCAGATTGGCAATACCGCAGACACCCTCCGTTTCCTGACCGTGCGTTGCGCCGATAATCATGATCGTCTTGCGCTTACCCTCACGGTCGGCGTAATACTTCGGATGACGCGCACCGCAGGAGGAGGAATAGTTTGCCTGTCTGTTGTAGTCTTCCTTTTCGCCGTAAGTGATATAGGGAATCTCGTATCCGCCGGCGGATTTGCACAGCGTGTGAACCGTACCGCGCTTGCAGGAAGCAAGAATGGCGGCAATGTCGTCCGGCTCCGTAATCCACCACGGATAGGTTGCTTTGGTATTCAGCATAGGATTGTACCTCGGTTTCGTTTTATTTTTTCTTCATTATAACACAGCGGCAACGTACGGTCAAGGGATTTTGATAGAAACCCGTGCAAAATTCTGCATTTCGAGGAAAAGAATTTACAAAAAATTCAAACCCTATTTCTATCCTCTCTATGCCTGCGTGGTAAAATATAGTATCATAAGGATTTTACCGGGAGGTTTGACACCATGTTCGGATATCTCCGTCCGCTCACCGCCGAGCTGCGGGTAAAGGAATACGCCTATTACCGCGCGGTCTACTGCGGTGTCTGCAAAAGCATGGAAAAGAACATCTCCCCGCTTCTGTCCATGACGCTGCGGTATGATTTTGTCCTGCTCGTCATGGTACGGATGCTGCTGAGCGGAGAAACGGGCACGCTTCGACCGATGCGCTGTCTTGCAAATCCTCTGCATAAAAAGACCATGCTTGCCGACTGCGATGCTCTGCGGTATACCGCGCACACCGCCGCACTGCTGACACATTACGGTGTGCTTGACAACATTGCGGATGAGCACGGCATCAAACGGTTTGCCTACCGCATCCTTTCCGTACCGACTTCCTCCATGCGAAAAAAAGCTCTGCGGCTTGACCCCTCGCTTCTGCCGCTGGATGAAACGGTGCATACCGATCTATCTGTCCTTTCAGCGCTGGAACAATCCGGGGAAATGTCTCCCGATGCAGCGGCAGAACCGTTCGGGCATCTGCTCGGCGTCATGTTTGCCCACGGACTGACCGATACGAACCGCCGTATCGCAGAAACTGTCGGGACTGCTGTCGGTCGATGTATTTATCTGCTCGATGCCGCGGACGACGCACCGAAGGATGAAGTATCCGGCGCATACAATCCGTTTGTCATGCAGGCAAAATCCGACGGCATTTCCGTCATCGACTATCTGAAGACGCACAGAGAACGGATTGAAAACACGGTTCTGCTCTCCTGCCGATCTGCGTATCACGCGCTTCTGCTTGCTGACGACTGTGAGATGCATCCCGCGTGGCCGTGCATTGACAATCTCCTGACCCTCGGTATTCCGCATATCACAAAACAAATTCTCGATCATCCGGGACAGGCACTTTCCAAAAAAGACCTCTCCCTTGCAGATGATTCGCCCAAAACATAAAAAAAACATAGAAATCAGAGGAATCAACCATCCATGACCGATCCGTATAAGGTACTCGGTGTCTCTCGCGACGCCGCAGACGACGACATCAAAAAAGCATATCGTGCCCTCGCACGCAAATATCATCCCGACAATTACGCCGGTTCCGATCTCGCCGATCTTGCCGGGGAAAAGATGAAGGAAATCAATGAAGCCTACGATACCATCCAGCGCGAGCGGGCAAACAAGGGCAGCTCCGGCTCCGCACAAGGCGGCTATCAGTATAACCCCGGCGGTACCACAGGCTCCTCCTATGCGGGAAGCGGCTCATCCGCACCGACCTTGAACCGTATCCGTATTCTGATCAATTCGGGACGGTTTTCCGAGGCGGGTATTCTGCTCGACAGTATTCCTGCGGGAGAACGCGGTGCGGAATGGAACTATCTCAAGGGCTGTACCCTGCTGCAGCGCGGCTGGTATCACGATGCGCAGAAATATTTTGAAATTGCCTGCTATATGGATCCTGCCAACGCAGAATATCAGGCGGCACTGCAGAATATGCGCACCTCGGCAGGACAGTACGGGAAAACATACACCAACGTCGGCGGATGCTCCACCTGCGATCTGTGTCAGGGACTGATCTGCGCGGACTGTCTGTGCGAATGCTGCGGCGGCGATCTTCTGCGCTGCTGCTGATTTTCCCAACAAAATACAACCAACCAAACGGTATTGCATTTGGATTTTCCGCTGCAATACCGTTATATTATCCGAAAAATTGTTTTTTGTATGGTAAAATTTTTACATTCCTATTGCAAAATACGAATATTTCTGATATACTGTAATCAGTATTTTATGCTCCGTAAAAAAAACATGAAAAGAGGATATGTATCATGAAAAAGCAAATGATCCGCTGTGCATCCTTTTTGCTCGCAGCACTGATGGCCGTTCCGTCAATCGCATCCTGCGGCGGCGAT
>JAZTZC010000078.1:0-1977 GCA_045637265.1 Eubacteriales bacterium
GACCTTCTTTGCCGACAGCGCTTCTGCCATGTAAAGCGCATTTTCGACAGGAACGACCTGATCTTCTGCCGTGTGCATTAAGAACGCGGGAACGGTGTTTTCATCGATGTGCTTTTCAATGGAGTAGAGATCGAGCTGTTCTTCTGTCGGCTCGGTCGTACCGAGGATGTTATAGAACGAACCCTTGTGTGCCATCTGACCGGCAGACAGAACAGCATAGCAGAGTACCATGCCTGCGGGCTTGTTTTTGCCGTGCGGCAGACCTGTCATCGCATCGACGCTGTCGAGGTGCCAAAGCGTACCGAGAGATGCGGACAGATGACCGCCGGCAGAAAATCCGACGCAGAAAACGCGGTCGGGATCGATGTGGAATTCCGCTGCATGATCCTTGATGTAAGCCATAGCAAGGGAGGCATCGGCGAGCGGGCGCGGGAAGATCGCCTTGGGACCGACAGAATACTTCAGAACGAATGCATTGACGCCGCGCGCAAGGTAAGCCAGTGCGATCGGTTCGCCTTCTCTGTCGTCGCAGACACAGCCGTAGCCGCCGCCCGGAATGACCAGCATCGCATCGCGTGTTTTCCAACCTTCATCGGCGACATATGCGGTAAGCGTGATATCGGGATCGTCGTCCCGCAGATGAATGACCTGATGGATCATGGGATTCTTCCTTTCTTGTAAAATGTGACCCGGAAATGTCTTCCGAGTCACAATATTTTTTGTCTTATTATTCGGCAGGATTGCCGAGCATGTCAACCCAACCGCATCCGGTATAGATCAGTTTTTTGTTCAGATCAGAATCAAACACTTCCTGCCCGGGATTGGGAGCATATCCGAGACGTTCTTCTGTTGTGCAGATCGTTTTCTGAATATGATTGACAGAACGGAAATGGATTCCGCTGCCCCTCTCCCACAATGCAATGGTCGGATCATTTTCCGTTGCATATCCGTGATTGATGACATAATCAATGCTGCCGTAATAATCGCCGGGATGCTCCTCCCGTGCGTAATTGCCGCTCAAAGCAAACCAATGAGGCATCAGCTCGAAGCTGGTATTATATGCATTGATACACTGCTTGAAGGTGTTTTTTGCAAACTTCCAGAAATTGGCATTTGCCTCATCGATGCAGTTGAGCAATGTCATCGGATGCGCAATGGTATTCATGCTGGGGTAGTTGTTGAATGTGAAACCGTATCGGCCGAACAATGCTGCACATTTGTGCAGAAGCAGATGCTCGTTTCCGACAGCAAATCCTTGTCCGAATCCCTCAGCCTGGCAAAATTCCCATTTTTCTTCCCACATATTGTTGGAGCCGTATGTTCCCATAAAGGCAACAAATCCTTCAACAGGAAGAGGATCCTTTACCTGACTGTAGTTTCCGCGGGTGTCACAGAGACATTTGCACCGGCGCAGGCCCATGGAACCCATAAACCGTCCGTCAAAGCAAATGATATTTTTCCGGTCATCATGAACGGTAACATACAGATCTTTGAAAACGTGATGGTTCCAGTTGGCGGCTTCACATCCGAAGACAGAACAGCTTTCTCCGTCTGCAACGGAATCATATGCCTCTTTGGTGACATGGATCACCGTTGACTCGGTATGCTCCGAACCGGCAATCAGAATCGCAATGTGTGCAAACGAATTGGTTCCTGCACGCATCATGACAGCGACTCTGCCGTTTTCGTTGCGGCGCGGAAATGCGGTAACGAAGTAATGTCCCGGCAGCAGAATGATCCGCCGGCCGCGGATTTCTCCGCAGACCGGCTGATAGATCAGATCGACCGCAGCCTGGATCACATCCTGATCGTTTGCTCCTGTGCAGACATAGTCTGCGAGCATCCGATCCTGTTCGGCGGAGTCGGCAGCTGCGATGTAAATCACATCGCTTGTGCGGAAGGACTGTTCCATTGCTGCTTATCCGAGGATTACTTGTATTCGGGGAGCCAGCCCTTGTGTGCTTCGATGAGGTCGTC
>JAZTZC010000079.1:0-2562 GCA_045637265.1 Eubacteriales bacterium
GTCAGCGGTACTGTCCTCGACAACACAGCTGGTACGCAGGGCAAGCACATCACCCTCATGATAGAATTTATCGTTGTTCGATGCCCATCCGTGGACGACCAACGCGATGGTATCTTCATTGCCGAACACATTGTCAAGAGAACCCGATACGACATCCGCGCCTACGAGCATATGCAGAAGCTCTTCATCCGCACCGATCAGTTCAACATCAGTGACATTGCGCTTCCAGATGCGTCCTGTGTTGGTCTGTCCGAACTGACCGTTCTTGACCGCATTGGAGACCAGCTGTTTTTCGATATCGGATTCTACCAGCAGCTCGTCGACATATTCATAGAAATCGGAAATTTCCATGCGTCGTTCGATACCTGCGACATGTTCAATAGCAGCAACAGCATCCTCGGTATCCGGGGTCATCGTATCGTAAATCATCGATACTGCTTCATCGCCGTACAGATAGAAATCCACAAGCTCCATTTCATGAGCATCGGGCGCCTCGGCATACGCGATGGAAATCTGTTGGGAGAAGAACGTATAAATGCAGACAAGCAGAATAATAACGACGCAGAACAGACGGTTGATGCCACGGTTTCGCGTAAAGAACAGCACAGAGATGCGCTCGATCAGATTCTTTTCGGAGAACAGAATATCGGATGTCTTGGCGACAAAGATATTGCCCGACTGATGGACTGCGGACAGCATCTGGGAATGTGCGACACTCGTCAGCCGTTTGGAGATAACATAGACGACACCGCAGAGAATCGCCGCCGCGAGAATCAGCAGGATCACCATTGCCGCCCAGTCAAAGCGGAACCACAAAAAGACGCGTTCCGCGGAAATATTCTTCGTCAGCGTACAGACCAGCCACATGAGTGCCGCCGCGCCCGCAATACCGAATGGAAAAACCGCAAGAAAGATTGCACCGTATTTGAGCAGCTGCATACGGAAGATCTGCTTCCATGTCGCGCCGATCATCGTCAGCGTCGCAAGTTCACGCAGGTTCTTCTGCATATCAAGATAGATAAAAACCGCAAGCGCAATACCCGCAGGCAAAATCGAAAACAGGAACATGACGAGCATCGTCGATCCCTCGTAATACGGCGGGATCAGCGCAAGCTCCGACAGCATCTCGTTTCTTCCGGCATAATTGATGTCTGTGGCATTGCCGTCTTTATCCTTGCCTTGAAGACCGAGATCTTCAATCAGCTTATCCATACTGACCTTAATGCCGTTTCGGTCAACGCCCTTCAGGGTCAGATAAACGTCGGTTGTATAGGTGATACCGTAATTTCCCGATCCGCGCAGATAAGCGGCTGTTTCCTCATTGCAGAATACATACTGCACCGCCGGTTGAGCAGAGGTAAAGGTACCGACCACGCGGAAGGAAACCTCATGATAACCGCCCTGTACAAAAATGCCGACCGGCTGCTCTTTTTCAAGCGTCAGATTGGAGAAATACCGCTCCGCTTCTTCAGACACAAGAAGTTCGCCAAAAGCTTCGGGCAGTCGACCTTCTGTCAGCCGCAGATAAAAATAGTCCGCGGTGGTTTCGGAATACTCGGTAAAGTAAACCTGCGAAAACGATGCCAGATCATCCGGATTATCGGCAGACGCGAAAATGTCGATCGCGGTATAATCCCGAATGTACGGTTTTTCCGTATAGTCGGCAACAAGGAGCGGATCGAGGTCATAAAACTGTGTATGCTGCGGACCGTTGACGCGGCGGAGCATTTCCACTTCCGCCTCATAACTGGACGCATAATAAATGAGTACGCTCGCACAGAGAATGACCATACAAAGGATGGAGCACGCAAGCAGAACATACGCGCGTTTGTTGCGCAGAAACGATCGCAGGGGATAATGGTAATACGATTTGATGGTTTGATGCTGATCCAAACAACTTCCTCCCTTATCACATGGATTATGCTTTTATTATAACACATATAGAGACAATGCGCAAGATGTTTTGTTGAAAAAAACCAAAAATCACACAATTTTCATCAATTCTATTGAAAGTCATCACGCATTGTGGTATAATATTTTTTGTAAAGTATTTTCGTATCGAAGGAGTTCCGTATGCAGATTCTCGAAACCATCAATACCGTCACACGCGCAGTCGAAGGTGCCGCCGCTTATTTCCGGCATCCGTTTACCTCTGCCGTGATTCTCGCAGGCGGTATGGGTTCCCGCATGAAAACAGAACCGAATGCCGACACGGGCGCTGTCACAAAACAGTTTCTTTCTCTTGGGGATGAACCGATCATTCTGCGTACGATCCGCATGTTTGAGGCGTGCCCGAGCATCGATGAGATCATTCTCGTCGTCCGTGAAGAAGAGCGCTCACTGTATCCTCCCCTGCTCTCCCGTGCGGAAATCAGCAAGGTCAAAAAAATCGTCCCCGGCGGTGAGACAAGACAGGATTCTGCTTATCAGGGTTTGCTTGCCGTGGACCGTGACTGTGCGTTTATCGCCATTCACGACGGTGCGCGTCCGCTGATCACACCTGAGCAGATCACTGCGGTTGCCAAAGAAGCCTACCGCATCGGTGCAGCGGCGGCAGCATCC
>JAZTZC010000080.1:0-1631 GCA_045637265.1 Eubacteriales bacterium
TATCCTGCGGAAAACAGCAGGGAATGAAATGAAAATCGTGTACCAGTTCGATGGGGCGGTATTTGGTGTTCGTATATGCGGTCGTGATATCGCCATCGTACCCTCACCCCATCAGTGCGCGCAGTTCTGCGGCAAATCCGGTGATGTCGGGGTCGCCGTGCAGCTCGATGTAGTCCGGGCCGAGGTAGCAGGCGAATGTGGACATATCGGTAAAGCCGAGCTCCTTGTAATAGGCAATGTCGGCTTTGACCACGTCCTTGTCCTCGGTGAAGGGCTTGGGCGGCTTGGTCCAGCCGGAGTAGAGGGAATTGTCAAGCCAATAGTCGAGGACTTTTGCCGTTTCCGTACCGAACAGCTTAAGCAGTGCGGCTAAATGCTCGTTCTGGATGCGGTTCTTCTCGGCATCCTGCGAGTAAATCGGTTTGTGGAAGTCGCGCTCGATCGGGGCATATTCGAGGAAGATGCCGTCAGCGGGCTTCACTGTGGTCGGCGGAACGAGACAGTCGACATAGCCGAGGTACGCAAATGTTGCGTCGGGGATTTCCTTTTTGATTTCCGTGAGGACGCGGTTGGCGACGTGCAGCTGCTGGTCGGACGGGGACAGCTTTCTGCAGTTCTCACAGTGGCATCCGCCGCCCTTGGCATCGTCCATCCAGAAGAAATAGCGGTTGGTCGAGCGGTAGAGCTTCTTTGCGGCGACAGCGGCATTCTTTGCGTAGAAAGCAAGAGCTTCCTCGTTGGTCACGCAGAAGTTGAGGTCGGAGACACGCTCACCTGCTTCATTCATGCGCTGCCATTCGGGATGTTCTGCAAATGCGGACAGCGGCATCAGATAACGTCCTGCGTGCATTTCGTATTCGATCTCGATGCCGAGTTCTGCGGCACGGTCGAGCAGGGCGCGGTATTCGGGCGTTTCGAGTTTGCTGAGCAGGTCAGCCATGCTCTCGTGTGCAAACTGACCGCCGACGGGATGCAGACCGAGTCTCGGAATACCGAGTGCGGCACAGCGATCAATCCAGGTGTTGTCCAGCTCGTCGGGATGAATGAGTACGGATCCTGTGTAAGTGGTATTCATTTTGGTAACTCCTTCTTGAGAAATGAGAAATTGTTGTGTGTAACGATACACATTTTATGCTTTTTCAAGAGCCGCAAGCACCTCTCCCAATGCATCGGCGATCTCATGCGCCAAAGGGGACCTTGCGCCCATGCGTGCGGTGACGACTTCCGCGGCACGTCCGTGCAGATAGGCGGCGAGTGCGGCGGCATGGAGCGGCTCACAGCCCTGTGCGCAAAGCGTCGCCGTGATACCGGTCAGGACATCGCCCGATCCTCCCTTGGCAAGTGCGGAGGTGCCGGTCGGATTGAGGAAGACCGTTTTGCCGTCAGTGATGACGGAGCGGGTATTTTTGGCATTGAAGATCATGCCTGTCGTTTTTGCGTAGTTTGCGGCGCAGGTGATGAAGTCATCCAGCAATGCGGGCAAGGAAATTCCCGACAGGCGGGACATCTCGCCCGGATGCGGCGTCATGATGATGGGCGGGAGAGGATCGGACGGATTGCCTCTCCGTTCCCCGATGACTTCCCATTGCTCGTCCAGGTACGACATGAGATTGAGCGCATCGGCATCCAGC
>JAZTZC010000081.1:0-1982 GCA_045637265.1 Eubacteriales bacterium
GTGGGCAAACCACGATGCGACAACCACATGGGACAAGCGTACGGCTGAACAGAACATCATGGTTTGGTCCGGCAAGCAGGACGAGGTGCAGTGGAACATCATCTGCGACCGACTGATCAGCAATTACTTCTCGCACCCGTCCTATTATAAGATCGACGGAAAGCCGGTCTTCATGATCTACGATGTCGAAAACCTGATCGCAGGTCTCGGGGGTCTTGAAAACACGCGCCGCTGCATCGAGGAATTCCGCGCGAAAGTCGTCGCCGCAGGTCATCCGGGACTGGAGCTGCAGCTGACGCAGTGGGGCGACAGAACGCTTGCTGTGCCGAACCTCAGCGGTGTTGACGGAAATGCGGAATGCAGACGCTCCACCGCAGAGATTCTGGAGGCACTCGGCTTTGACTCTCTGACCAACTATCAGTACGCGCATTTTCTGAATATCGACCGCGATTACCGCGAGATCACCGACGATGCGGAACGCAGCTGGCAGGAATTCTATGACAAGTATGATGTACCGTACTATCCGCATGTTTCGCTCGGCTGGGACAACAATCCGCGCTTTGATTCGTTCCGCGGCGGTATTGTCAAGAACAACACGCCGGAGAACGTGGAAGATGCATTCCGCCGCGTCAAGGCGTTTGTTGATACCCACGAGATGCCCGTTCCGCTGATCACCGTCAACTCGTGGAATGAGTGGACGGAGACCAGCTATCTGGAGCCGGACGATCTGTACGGCTACGGCTATCTGGAAGCGATCAAAAAGGTCTTTGTGGACGAAAATGAATAAGCAATCGGGGATACCGTTGTGTGCGGTATCCCCGATTTTTGATCGATTTCTGATTTATTCTTCTGTGAAGATCGCAGACAGTGCATCGATAGATTTTTGATACTTGTTGAGCTTTTTTTCATAGTTGCTTGCCCAGTTCTTGTTCTTATCGGTGAGCTGTGTGCGGAAAACAGCGTAGATATCTGCCAGATTGCGGCCGAACGTGCGGGCATGGTCTGTGGTTCTGGAGTGACGGATGATGTCAAACATCCGGGCGCTGTCCGTATCGGTGGAATACTTGACCTTCATTGCCTTCTCAAAGAGAACCGGTGAGAGGTTGTAGTAGCTTTCCGATGCGAGCGCTTCCAGAACAGCAGATGCCATATCGGGCTTTGCAATGGTAAGAGGCATACCGTACATGAAGATCGGGCCGCCCATTGTGGTATAGTAGGACTGCTGTGCATCGTCAAACTTCGGTGCGGGAAGGATGCCGTATTCAAAATCCGCATCGCGCAGATGCGTGATCGCGTAGTGCATCTCATCGACGCAGAACAGGATATTGCCGTCAGCAAAGGTGGTGTTGAAATCGCCTGTGAAGTAGTGGTCATCAGAGACGGTAAATGCATCGAGAGACTTCTCGAGAAGCTTGATCAGCTTTTCGGAGTGCAGGTCATCGGACAGACGGATCGTGCCGTCGGGATTGGATTCGATCATGGTCAGACCGCTGCCCCAATACAGGGAGTCGACATAGACGGAATTGGTATATGATCCGAACTGGTCACCGAGATCCTTTTTGCCGTTGCCGTTGAGGTCCTTGTAAATACCGGTGGACAGTTCGAAGAACTTATCGATCGTCCATCTGCCGTCATCGACGAGCGTATACGGACTTTCAAGATCGTATGTCTCAATCATGGATTTGTTGAAGAAGTATGCGTAGGTGTAGTATGTCATGTTTGCGGAGATATCGCCTGTGATAAAGTACAGACGGTCTCCGACATAAGACTTTTCAAGCAGAATGTCAGACCACCACGGCTGTTCGAAATCAAGGTGCGGTGTCTGTGCGAGGTCGTAAAGACAGTTGATGACAGCAAGATCGGCCATCGCCATGGAATAGGTACCGATGATATCGTACGCGCCGTCTCCTGCCATGACGCTTTTTTCAACAAGGCCCGTGAAAGTGGGGATATTAGCCCAGGCGCATGCTTCACCGATGTGA
>JAZTZC010000082.1:0-4509 GCA_045637265.1 Eubacteriales bacterium
GGCATCGTTCTGCATCGCGTAGTTGGTCTGCTTGACGACGTTGTGGCATGCGGAGCAGACGGTAACGAGCGGTTCACCCTGCTCTGCCGCCGTTTTCAGCAGACGGACAGACGACAGCTTCGTCGCGATCTCGTCCGACGATGATGTAAATGCACCTCCGCAGCACTGCCATGCTGCCGGTTCTTCCAGTGTAACACCGAGCACCTCGGCACACTGTCTTGCGTAGATATCCAACTGTTTGGCTTTATTTTTCAAGGTACAGCCGGGGAAATATTGAACTTTCATGTTGAACCTCATATATCAGACCATCTCTTTCGGATGGATTCCTTTTGTATATATTTCCGCTATTGGGAAACATGATTCGGTATCTGTCTTTGCTTTTGAAAGACACAGAAAACCATATTGTATAAAAGTAATTATACACCAAACGACAGTGCTCCTTCAAGACCTTTTCCACATAATTTTCTATTTTTTTACATTTCCAAACAGGAATCATCCCGCCGACATCTTCCATCTTCCGCATGGATTTCACACGTGGATCCCCGATAAAAAAAGAACGACCACATCTTTCCATGCGATCGTTCTCTGTCTGTATGTCATAGTTACCTATATGAAAAAATCTTGCCCTCAAAATCTGAAATTTTCGGTTCACATCCAAAGCCCTGTGGACGCGTCACCGGCAAAACACCGTACATCCATGTCGTTTCTCTGCCCTCCACACAGATATGTCCGTCTTCCGTCACCGTGACAACCGCGCTCAAAGGATCACAGAAATACCAGGTATTCGGCGACATCCATAGCTCTGTCAGATTCCGTGCAAACCGCTTTGTTTCCGTACCGTTTTCATCGTATTCTGCGTAGTCAAAGATCTGACCCTCGGTATAGTGCGGGACACGTTCGGGGATCCATTCGCCGTTGATGGTCGTGTTGACATCCCAGTACAGAATTCCATTCTCCACGATATGATGATTGGTATGATAATGACCGTTCCACATGGCAATGACTGTCCCCGGACATCTTTCATTGACCGCAATGCAAAGTGCGTTGACCGCTTCTGTATCCGCTTCGGGACGCCAGTGTCTGCAGAACGAGCCATGGCTGAACAGCATACAGTGCAGACCATTTTCCGCAGCATCCTCAAGCACACCCGCAAGCCAAGTAAGTTGGGCGTCTCCCAGACTGTTGGCGCGATGGTTGATGCTCGGGGGTCCCCAGCTTCCGGTGGTATTATGCTGCCATACCTCTTCCGGTGTCAGCGAATAATTGGTATCAAGACCGATCAAACGGAATTGGCCGATATCGGTATAATAGTATGCGATGCTGCCGTCTGCAATCGTACCATCTGCAGTGCCCCAGATGACATCTCGGTTATTGAGCAGCGGCGTAACTGCCTGCATACTGTTTGCGGGGGATTCCAGCTCATGATTTCCGTAGACACCGTATACGGCAAGTCCATACGGATTTCGAAGATACGTCTTTATAAGCTCCGGCGAACCGCTGTAATCGTTGCAGAAGTCACCGCAATGGATGACAAACGACGCACCGACATCTGCCGCACGGGCAAGAATCTGATTCATGTGATCGACCGTCGATGCATACATGCCTTTTTTATAGTGAAAATCCGAAAAAATGACAAATTTCAATTGCTGCATGAATAATTCCCTCTCAATCGCACAAATACGGTACGCGCAGGTACAGAGTCATCCGTGTCAAAGCGGACAACAACACGAATCTTTTGATAATAATACGACATTTCCCACGGTTTGTCAAGGGTTTGTTTGTGTTTATTATTGACAACACACGCAAAATTTGTTATAATTTTTTTACATGATTTTGTGTATACGCGTACACACCATATTTTGGAGGAATTGATATGTCATCGAAAAATCGCGTTCTTGACGCACTAAACCACATTCAGCCCGACCGTATCCCCGTAGATTTCGGCAGCCATCCGTGCTCCGGTATGCATGTCAGCACCGTTACAGCACTCAGGGAGTATTACGGTCTCGACCGTCATCCTGTCAAAGTCATTGAACCATTCCAAATGCTCGGCGAGATGGAAGAAGACCTAAAGCAGGTGCTCGGGATTGACGTCGACGGTGTCAGCGGCAGAACGACCATGTTCGGCTTTGAAAACACCGGCTGGAAGGAATGGCGTCTGGACAGCGGTCTGGAGGTACTCGTACCCCGTGACTTCGTGACAACAGAGGACGAACAGGGCAGCCACTACATTTACCCCTGCGGAGATACCACAGCACCGGCAAGCGGTAAAATGCCCCGGGACGGTTATTATTTCGATGCACTTGTCCGTCAGGAAGAATTTGATGAGGATGAACTCAACGTAGAGGACAACCTCGAAGAATTCGGTTATACCTCCGACAAAGTGCTTGCGGAATTTGCGGAAGACCTGACAAAGGTACAGAGCTCGGGACGTGCGGTTACCGTCAACTTCGGCGGAACGGCACTCGGTGATATCGCACAGGTTCCTGCTGTCAATCTGAAATATCCGAAGGGCATCCGTGACATGGAAGAATGGTATATCTCCACGGTCATCCGTCAGGATTATGTCGCCGAGATCTTTGACCGTCAGACAGAAATTGCGCTTGTCAATCTGCAGAAGCTGAACGCGATTGCAGGCGACATGATCGACGTCATCTTTATCTGCGGTACAGACTTCGGTACACAGAGCAGTACGTTCTGTTCTGCCGACACCTTCCGCTCGCTGTATATGCCGTATTATCAGCGCGTCAACAACTGGATTCACGAGAATACCAAATGGAAAACGCTCAAACATAGCTGCGGCGCAATCGAGCCGTTCATTCCGCTGCTCATTGAAGCCGGATTTGACATTCTCAATCCCGTGCAGTGCTCGGCTGTCGGTATGGACCCGAGACACATCAAGCAGAAGTACGGACGTGATATTGTCTTCTGGGGCGGCGGTGTTGACACGCAGAAGCTGCTTCCGTTCGGCACGCCTGAGCAAGTACGCGAGCAGGTCAAGGAACGCTGTGCCATCTTCGGGGAAGGCGGCGGATACGTTTTCAACGGCATCCACAACATTCAGGCAAACACCCCTGTTGAAAATCTCGCCGCAATGTTTGAGGTATTGCGTTCCTTATAAAGAAAATTGATTGCCAAATCGCTATCGTCATCTTATACAGACCATGTTATCATCAAAAACAGCGTGATGTACCACACATCACCGAAATCATACAGGAGAATTGTCTATGAATCTTGCATTTGTCGGCTTCAAACACCGCCATACGGGCGCGATTTATCAGGAAGCCATGGCCGATCCGAACATTACCGTACTCGGCGCATGGGAAGATACCGAAGAGGGACGGGCACTTGCCGACGGACTTGGGCTTGCGTTCAACTATCCGACGCTGGAATCGGTACTGGACGATCCGCGTGTCGATGCGGTCTGTCTCGGCGGTTCCTTCGGAGAACGCGGCGGTGAGGCGATCGCTGCGCTTCGTGCCGGTAAGCATGTTTATGCGGACAAACCCGTCTGCACATCCCTTGCGGAAATCGATGAGATCGAAGCCCTTGCATCCGCGAATAATCTCAAGGTCGGATGTTATCTGACACTGCGGTTCTCTCAGGGCATCCGTAATCTTCGCGAAATGATTGCCGATGGAACACTCGGCGAAATCGGCTGTATCAATATGACCGCACAGCATCCCCTGCAATACGGCAGCCGTCCGATGTGGTATTTTGCACCCGGACAGCATGGCGGCACAATCAACGATATCGCCATCCACGGCGTCGATCTGGTGCGTTTTATCACCGGCATGGGGATCAAAAACGTCACTGCGGCACGCACATGGAACCACTTTGCCAAGGAAGAGCCCGATTTCCGTGACTGCGGACAGTTT
The DNA here is from genome assembly GCA_045637265.1 of Eubacteriales bacterium. Classification (GTDB taxonomy): domain Bacteria; phylum Bacillota; class Clostridia; order Oscillospirales; family CAG-272; genus RGIG3925. The sequence continues at coordinate 3,879 of JAZTZC010000082.1, forward strand.
ATGGCAGAACTGGATAACGGTGCCGGCTTTACAGCGGATGTATCGTATGCCGCTCCCGCCAGCTGCGGTTTCTCGCTGGAAACCTACTGGCGCATGACGTTCTGGGGTACCCGCGGTGTTGCCGAATACAAAATGAAAGGTGCGGGCACTGCCGGTATCGATGCTGACTCCGCAGTTCTTCTGCAGGTCGCACTGGAAGGCAGCAAGGGCTTCACACCTGCCCAACTGAAGTCCTACAACGTCACGGGACTCGGCGAATTTGTCCGCGAGATCAACGGTGAAACCGATCTCCTTATCAACACGGCAGATGTCATCCGCACCTCCCGCGAGGTACTGACGATACAGGCAGCAGCCGACTGAGCCGTATCCAAAACCTGTCGAACAGCAAAACAATCCGCTCCCACGATGGCAGAACCATTGCATGGTAATCCATCGCAGGAGCGGATTTTCATATTACCCTATGGTATTTACGCCTGTTTTTCGCGTTCCACGATCGTACATTCCGTATTACGGCGGTATGCGTCAAACAGAATCTCACCGATTCTGTCAGCCGTGATCGTACCCGATGCGGGATTCTTAACCCTGAGGATTTCGGCGCGGACGTCGGCTATGACCGATGCATATTCAAAGG
>JAZTZC010000083.1:0-4502 GCA_045637265.1 Eubacteriales bacterium
ATGGTACTGCAGGATGTGTTCCTCTTCAACGGCACGATTGCCGAGAACATTGCCTACGGTATCAGCGGCGACGACGGCGCGGAATATGCGGCGCTGACCGACAAAAACGGTGCTCTGCACGTGGACGGCGTCAGCATACCCCTGTCCGCAACGATTCATTCCGATGAAAATGCCGATCAGATTCTCTCCTCCTCGGTCAAAGAAATCGACATGGATGCGGTGGTGGAAGCCGCAAAAATCGCCCATGCGCATGAATTTATCATGAATATGCCAAACGGCTATCAGACGATGATCGGCGAGCGCGGTGTGCGTCTGTCGGGCGGTCAGAAGCAGCGCATTGCGATTGCCCGCGCTGTGCTCCGCAAATCCCCGATTCTGATTCTGGATGAAGCAACCAGTGCTGTCGACAACGAAACGGAAGCCGAAATTCAGGCGGCGATTGAGTCGCTGGCAGGCACCCGTACCGTCATCGTCATTGCCCACCGCCTGTCCACCGTCATGCGTGCGGATAAGATCATCGTCCTCGAAAAAGGCAGAATCGTCGAAGAAGGCCGCCATGACGAACTGCTGGCACAGAACGGTCTGTACGCCAAGCTCTGCTCCGTGCAGGCAAAGAGCGCCGTGATCGGATCGAGGGAATAAAAAAGGAGACCCACAATGCTATACACGATACAAAAACAAAACTGGTCCCTGACCGTTTCAACCGAAGACCACGGCGTGACTGTCACAGGCGGTCACTTCGGCACATTATCCATCCTTGAAACCCCGCTGTTTTCCATGAAATACGCACCCGTCAGAGAACCCGCTTACCGTCGTGCCATCCCCGATGACGGCATCACCGAGATCACCTCGGCATGCGGCTGGGAATCCGTCCGTTCTGTCTGCTCCGATACGCTTTTACAGTTCTGGTTTTCGGGTCCCGATGGGCATACCGATATTGCCGTTGTTCTCAGCGGTGCCATCGACGATCTCGGCATCTCATGGAAGTGTGATGTCATCAACAACAACCCCGATCTCACTGTCCATGAGATCACCTATCCGACCCCGCGCGTGATGGGTGTGCCGGTCCACCTCTTCCTTCCCGACTGCTCCGGCCGTGCGCTGACCGATGTCGGCACCCGCGGTTTTTCCGGTCGCTGGGACTATCCCGGACACAACATGGCGATGCAGTATTTTGCCTTCTGGGGTGAGGGCAGCGGCATCTATCTCGGCATCCACGACCCCGATGCCTGCATGAAAACAATTGCACTTACCGTCGGCGATAACATAGGAACACTCACACCGATCTTCCCCGCCATCGGCATCGGATGCAGGGCAAATTCGTTCCCGCTCGGCGGCGTGATGCGCTGGCAGGTCTTTGACGGCGACTGGTACGACGCGACGATGATCTACGCGCACTTTGTGCATACCGAGGCAAAATGGCTTCCCGTCAAGGGTCGTCCCGATACGCCGCAGAAGTTCAAGGAAATCCCATTCTGGATCTGCGACTACATTCCCAATTCCCCCGAGCAGATGGAAGCGCGCCCGATGACGCTTGCGACCGTCTCGGAACGCTACGGGGCTGATTATTGGATCGATGCGCCGATTGCGCTGAGGGAAGCACTCGGCACTCCTGTCGGCTATCACGTCTACAACTGGCACAAAATCCCGTTCAACATCAACTACCCGCACTTTCTTCCTGCCCGCGATACGTTTATCGACGGCGCCAAGCGGTTAAAGGAAGCAGGACTTTACCTGTTCCCGTACATCAACGCCGTCAGCTGGGAAATGCACGACGCGGACGAAGGCTTTTCCGAAAACTTCGCAACCGTCGGCAAATACGGCGCGGCAATCCGTTCCGACGGCTCGGCACTCGATGTCATCTACCCGCAGAAAAAACGCGACGGCACGATGACGCGGCTCGTTCCGATGTGTCCCTCCTGCCTGCGCTGGCACGGCATCATCGACGAGGTTACACGCGGCATGGAAGCCGATCTTCCCATCGACGGCATCTACTTTGACCAGATTGCCGCAGTTCCATCCTTCCCCTGCCGAAGTACGACCCACTCCCATCTGCCCGGCGGCGGCAGTTATTGGTCGGACGGCTACAACCGTCTGATGGATGCGATCAACGCAAAGAAGCCCGATGACAAGTTCTACTTCTCCGAGTCCAACGCCGAGCCGTACACAAAGTCGTTTGACGGTTTTCTGACGTGGGTCTGGACGACGGGCGATGATGTTCCCGCGTTCTCCGCTGTCTATGCCGGATATATCCAGCTGCTCGGACGGTACACCGATGGTGCCAAGCGCGATGATGATGCATATTTCCGCTATCATCTCGGGGAAGGACTGCTGTTCGGTCAGCAGCTCGGCTGGATCAATGCACACGTGGTCTACAACGAAGAACGAATGCATTATCTAAAGGAACTCGTTCATACGCGCTATCAATATACCGACCTGTTCACCGAAGGTTCCCTGCTCCGTCCGCCCGTGGTTACCACCGATCTCGAACCTGTTACCTCGTCGGGCATCACAATTCGTCAGGTTGTCGCAGGTGCATGGAAGACGGCACAGGAGGACAAGGTTGTCGTGTTTGTCGTCAATGTCTCGGACAAGGAAGCCCGGGCAGAGGTCAGACTCCATACAAAGGAATACGGCATCGATGCGCCCGATACGCTGTCGCTGACGATGGAACCTGCGTCGGTAAAGGTGTTTGAGTATCGGACAAGATGACGGTTAATAGATTGGGTGATGGTTTTACGGTTGTGTTGGCGGTGCACACCAACCACAACCTTCCCCGGGGGGAAGGTGTCACCGCAGGTGACGGATGAGGGTTTCCACTTGTTACTTTCTGCGATACGACCCTCATCCGTCTTTTGGCAGTTCATACCGTCACCTCCTGCTTCACCCATACTCATCTTTCTCTACCAACCACAAAAATCCCAAAAACTTTCCCATTCCATGCAATATCTCCCGCATTTTTCCGAGTAGATAAGCAAAGGGCTTATCAAACGAAACGGAGGAATCGACATGAAACAAACAAAACCGATGCCCGATGAACGCATTGTCGCACTGTACTGGTCGCGCTCGGAATCTGCCATCACGGAAACCGCATCAAAATACGGAGGCTACTGCCGCGCCATTGCGTACAACATTCTTTATGATGCTCAGGACACCGAGGAATGTGTCAATGACACCTATCTCGATGCATGGAACTGTATGCCGCCGCACAAGCCGACGGTCTTATCCACATTTCTCGGCAAAATCACGCGCCGCATTTCCATTGACTGCTGGCGACGCAGCCATGCCGAAAAGCGCGGCGGCGGTCAGATGGAAGTCATCCTTGACGAGCTATCTGACTGCGCATCCCCCTTTGATGTGGAATCGGTCATCGAAGAGCACGAAATGGCACGTCTGATCGGTGCATTTCTCGATGGTCTGCCGGCGGACGAACGCCGTGTGTTTCTGTGTCGTTACTGGTACATGGAGTCCGTTTCCGACATTGCCCGTGCTTATGGCTTTACATCGAGCAAAGTTACATCGATGCTGTACCGCACACGAAACAAGCTGCGTACTTTTCTGGAAAGTGAGGGATATCTGTGAAAAAAGAACAACTCGTTGATATGATCGGACAAGCACCCGATGCGTATGTCAAAGACGCAAAGGAAGCACCCCAAAAACAGCGCAAGTCACGCAGAATCAAGTGGTTCGGCTCCATTGCGGCGGTGCTGGCGGTGGTAATGGTGTTCAACATGCCCGCCATCCCAATGGTGATCACAGCAAAGGCGGTGAGTGAGCCGACCGCATCGCGCCGTCCGACCCGCGATGACTTCATGGGTCAGCAAGGTGAACAATTTGACCATGAACGATTTGAAGCCGTGTGGGCTCAGCGCGACGCAATCATCGAGGAGGCAGTCCCCGCCATTGCCGCATTCACGGGAGATGTTGCATCGTATGCCTTGGTCGGTACAGACAACGAAAACCGCCTGTTCTCGCCGATCAATGCATATATCGGTCTTGCGATGACAACAGAACTGGTCGCGGGTGAGTCGCAGGCACAGCTTTTCGATGCACTCGGCGTATCGTCGGTCGATGCGCTCCGCACAAACGTCAGCACCGTGTGGGAGCAGGTCGACGAACAAGGCAACGAACGCTGTACTGTCGCAAACGCGCTGTGGCTTGACCGTGATGTCCGTTATGTGCAGGAAACCATGGACGATATCGCGTACCACTATTACGCTACGGTTTACGAGGGCGATCTTGGAAGCGCACGCACGGAGCGTGACATGAACGCATGGATGAAGAACAACTCGGGCGGCATGATCTCAAAACGCCAATCCTCCGACGTCACACCCGAAGACCATCTGCTGACGCTGACCTCCGCCATCTATTTCCGCTCGAAGTGGCACAATGAATTCAACGCATCGCAGAATACAACAGATCTGTTTCATGCGTACGACGGCGATATGACCTGCACGTTCATGAACAAAAAGGAAACGCATATGTATTACTTCTAAGTCGGA
>JAZTZC010000084.1:0-9038 GCA_045637265.1 Eubacteriales bacterium
TCGCATGATTTTTTCTCCTGTTTTTGTTGTGTCGTTTTTGGTGGTACTTAAATTATATAGCAAAAACGGAGAAAAATCAGTTGTTATTTTGTTAAAAAAGCGTTGCGCCGATTGGCTTTTTTGACTTTTGCAATCGGCTATAAAAATTAAAATAAAAAGGAGAAAAAACAAAATGAAAGCAAACAAAAAAGCCCTTGCACTCGTTCTGTGTGCGCTCATGCTTGTTGCTGCATCTGTCTTTGGTACGTTGGCGTATCTGACGGATACAGATACGGTAGTAAACACGTTTACCGTTGGGCATGTCGACATCATTCTGAATGAAGCTAATGTCAACGAAAAGGGTCAGCCGATTAAGCAGACTACCGTGGATGGTGTTACAACCACGACTGTAATCGACTACTCAACCGATTTGAAAAACCTTTTGAACGCAGATCGTGTTACCGGAAATGAATATCATTTGGTTCCCGGTCATACTTACACGAAGGACCCAACTGTGACTGTTAAGAAGGGCAGTGAAGAGTCTTATGTTCGTATGCTGGTTACTGTTGGCAATTTCAGCAAGTTGACGAGCGCGATTCCGAAGGATAAGTACCCGGAATATTACGCTGCAGACGGCGTTTTCCTGCTGCAGAAACTCTGTAACTGGGATCCTGAAACTTCGAAATGGAAATACGAGAAATGCGACAGCACAACAGGTACTTATGAATTCCGTTATAAGGATACAGTAGGAACTTGGGGCGGTAGTGCTGCGGATGAAGTTCTTGAAGCTTTGTTCACGGAAATTACGCTTCCCGGTGAAATTTTCAACAACGCACAGATGGATATCATCGATGGTGTTTCGATTACCTCTGTTGCTCACGCAATTCAGGCAGACGGTTTTACTGATGCAGCTACTGCATGGACGAATTTTGATGATAGTGTAGCAGAGTATTCCATTCCCACAACATAAAAACTGAAATTCCTATTTGGTAGTGACGGAATTGAAATCTTTTATTTAGAGTCTCAACGGATGATTCCGTTAAATATAAACGAAAGCGAGAAAAACAATGAAAATGAACAAGAAATTGATCGTTGCAACCGCTGCTTGCGCGGCTCTGCTTGTTGGTTCGATCAGCACGTCTTTGGCGTGGTTGGTTGATAAAACCGATGATGTGACGAATACGTTTACTTCTTCGGATATCAATATTACATTGACGGAAACTAAACCCCAAAATAATGAAATTGAAATGGTTCCTGGTTGGACGTTTGAAAAGAATCCGATGGTGACTGTTGCTGTTGATTCTGAAGATTGTTATGTTTTTGTTGAAATCACAGAAGTTGCACCTTCTGCCAACACATTTAATGCGTATCTTGAATATGCCGTAAATGATACATGGACGAAACTTACCGGAGTTTCTGGTGTAGATAATGTGTATTATGCAATTATGAGTAGTACATACACTGGTAATGATGCGAAGAAAATTAGTGCAGGAACAGCTTATAGCGTTTTGGCAGGTGATTCTGTAACTGTTAAACAGACAGTTACAAAGGAAATGATGAATGCTATCGATGGTATTGGTGCGGATGGCGAACCGACAGATACCGAATTTGGTCCCAAATTGACTTTCAAAGCTTATGCTTCCCAGTATTGGAAAAATAATACTACTCCTTTTACTGCAGCACAGGCATGGGCGAATATCGATGCTCCGACCCAAACATATACTAACCCCTGATGTAATCACCCGCGCGTGATAACATAAAAAATTTTTCAAAACAAGAAAGGATAAGAATCATGAAAAAGAAAATTCTTGCGCTTGCGATGGCTGCTATTATGCTGATTGTAGCTGTCGTTGGCGGTACGCTTGCGTACTTCACAGATTCCGAACAGCAAACGAATGAATTTGCTATCGGTAATGTTCAGATTGACCTGTACGAAGATGTCAAGCAGGATGATGGTGCAGATAAAGTTATCATCGCTGGCACAAGACTTGGTGAAGGTACCGATGAAAACCCCGGTATCAAGTATGAGAACATCCAGCCTGGTCATGTTATGACAAAGGTTGCTCATGTTGAAAACACCGGCAAGAACGACGCATATGTCGCTCTGGTTATCAAGCAGGAAAATTACCTGAATTTCAACAATAATATTGATGAATATTATGAACCGATGAAGCTTGCTGATTTGCAGGCTCTTGGTTTGACAGGTACTGATGTGAATGCTGTTATGCAGGAAATCACGGATGATGTATTCCCCAACTGGAATCTGCTCTATGATAAGACGACGCTTGATGATACTCAGATTCGTTATACCATTGACACCCTGCCCGCTTCTACCAATCTTGGCGTTACTGTTCTCGGTGTTGGTTATGCTCAGGAAAACGTTAATATGTCTGGTGTACCGCAGTATCATTACCGCGGCGCATATTTCACAAATGTTGTTGGAGGTATCGCAGTACCGGAAAATGAACCGAACTTCTTCTCGATTAGTGAAGACGGTGCGCACGATCGCGTATGGATCGTTTATCTGAAGCTGACTCCCAACGCAATCTTCGATATGGATCTCACGACTGTTTGCCCGACTTACTTTGATAACAACAGCACCAAAGCATTTGAGAATATGACCCTTGATATCAAGGCATTTGCAATTCAGGCTTCCGGCTTCAAATCTGACGCAGAAGGTCAGAAGAAAGCATTTGCAGAAGTTCTCAAGGCAGAAAATGTCTTTGCATACTAATTTCTGATTCCATCGATCCTCCCCACCTCGGGGAGGGTCATATGAGAGTACCCGACCCTGACCGTTCGGATATTCTCATATGACTTATGAAAGAATCATAATCACAACGAGATATATACCCCTGAAAGGAGCATTTTTCCATGAAACGTAAAATTTTTCTGATCTCTTTGCTTGTTATCGCCCTTGCGCTGGTCTCGGTAGGCTCTCTTGCCTATTTCACAGCGGAAGATACCGCACATAATGTCATTACATCTGGCACCGTTGACATCCTGCTTGAAGAATGGTCAAAAAACGGAGATGCGCTTGTCCCGTTTGAAGACGTTGTCGGCGTCATGCCCGGCACGGACGTCTCCAAGATCGTCACCGTCCGCAATACCGGCACTGCCGACGCATGGATTCGCGCATCGGTCAGCATCGAGGTTACCGTTCCGCTCGAGGACGGTACCATCGCAACCCTTGATCCACAATACGTTACCCTCGATTACAACACCGAGGATTGGACATACATCGACGGCTACTGGTACTGCAAGATCGCACCCGAAGCAAACGGCGTGACCGCTCCCCTGTTTACCACCGTTTCCTTTGATATCGCAATGGATAATCGCTATCAGAACAGTACCGCGGTCATTGATGTAGATGCACAGGCAACCCAGAAGGCTAACAACGGCGAAACAGTAGAGGACGCACTTGGCTGGCCCGAAGCAGAATGAGAGGAAACTAACAAATGAAGTGTAAAAGAAAGCAACAGGCAGTATCAATATTCCTTTGCTTGTGTTTTTTGATATCTATATTTGCACAGTTGTTGCCCGGTCTTTCTGTCGCTGCGGTAGATGCGACTGTTCAATCAGTAGATGAAATTGCTACTTTTGAAAACAAACAAGCTGTTTTTGGCTGGTGGTCCGAGTTTACTCTTGCTTCGGATGTGGATGATATTCCCGGTGTACCATGTGACGTCGCGTATGAGGATCTCATAACAGATACGCCTGTAGTTGTAGAATTGATTGGCTATCATTATGATGATGTCAAAGGAGAACACTGGTATAAAGTCGGTGCTCGAAGTGGAGAAACTTTACCTGCGATATTAGCAGATAATCCTTGGGTTTTATACGCCACAGATATAGATATAGAGCTCGTGGCAGATCCGTATCTCAATATATATGAAATGGGAGAAACAATTCGTTTTGTTACCTCTGAAACCAAGGAGTATGAGGTAGATGAAAACGGTGACCGCGTATTAGGCGAGGATGGTGAGCCTATCGTTATTGATAATTTGATAAATTATTATGTGCTCTCCGGTCCGACTGAACTTCAATATGCAAAAATAGAGATCACCCCGCGAGATGCCGATTATCCTATCTCCGCTTTGGCATATGCAGAGACAACATATGGCACTACATTCAGTAAGGCTTTAGATATCATTATCACTAAAAGCAACGGAGATCTGTGGAGTGCTGCCGATGGTCAGATTGCGATTCGATATGAGGCTACACAGCTTGGTTCTGACACATATACGGAAGACGTATTCGGTGCAGGATATCTTTATGTAAATGACCAGGTCTATTCGACTGCTGTTACCGATAGATTTGGATATGATGAAAGTGATGTTGTTTATACAAACAATGGTTCATCTGTGATAGTATTCGAATGTCTGCCATCAGACTTTAAGTTGGTTTGTATGACAGGTTATTTTATCGGTGAACAAGTTGCGCTTTACAATAATAACATGTTAGAATCCATAACATTGGCAACATTACCCGATAGTATCGATGTATTGGGATATTTTACATATGGCGGTGCTGAATATTACTGGATCAATGCGGTAACTGTTTCCGATTGTGCGTATTTTATTGCAAGTGCGGCTGATATCACATTTGAACAACAGGAGGTTGTCCCGCCCGTTGATGAACCTACAGAGGAAGCATTAGCGATCTATAATGAATTGAAGCAGATCACAACATGGGAGGCTTGGGAGGAATATTGGGAATCCCTGGATGAAGAATCGCAGGAATCGATCTCGACGCTGCCGCAAGATAAACTCGAGGAACTCGATGCGCTTGAGGAGTATTTCACACAGGAAAAAAATCTGGCATTGGGTATTGTTGTATCTCCAATGACTATTACGACAAATGTAGACGGTATAGAAATTACTGTTGAAGGTAATATCCTCAGCGGCAGTACGTTATCCGCTTCTCCATATTCAATTACTGATCCCGGTCATTTCGGTCTTGCTGATATTTCCAATGTGAAGGGCGCTTACGACATTAAGATTCTTGACATCGATGGTAATGAAATCCAGCCGGAAGATTCGGTATTCATCATCATGGATGCGGCTGCAATGGGACTGGATGACGGCGATGTTGTCGATGTCATCCATGAACATGGTTCGGATATTGAGACAACTACGCATGTTGTCATCAACGGAAAGCTCATTTTCCCTGTATCCGGTTTTTCTGTGTTCATTGTAAACAGCACTTCTGAAACAACAGGTACTCAAATAATTGGAAACAGTGTCTCTAATCCTTTTGTAATGACTGTTGGCGAGGAGAAAATATTTTTTGATAATAATAGTACCAGCCAAGTTTCATATACGAGTGTAAATGATCGAATAAGTACGTTGTTTAATAATCAGAGTTTAACAAATTATTTTTATTTGGATGGTGAAGAATACAAAAAGATAAACATTACACGTACGGGTAGTAACTATAATTATTATAGATACACTGTTTCTGTAAATGGTGAACCTATCCCCGATATGGAAAAAAGGAACGATTTTCAACCACAGGGGATTTACCGATTGGATCTTAGTAGATCCACTTACCGCGGTGAGTGGCAGGTTTCAGATGAAAGTAATGCGATTGCCTATGAAATCATTTCCTTGGACTATAATGGCAACAACGACTGGCAGCATATGGCGCCGTACATTACCGTTACTGCCAAGGATGCCGGTGATGTTGTACTGACGTATAAATACAAAGATAATAATATTCGTCAGGAAATCTTATATATCAAAGTCGTTGCCCCTGAAAACCCTATAAATCCACTATATGTTGATGACCAGGTCGCAGAAACAGGCTGTTTGGTTCCGGCTGGTCTTACTCCGTCTGATGTCGTTTCCTATACGTGGTCTCGCAGTGACGGTCAGACGATACGAACAGAGGCTCTTCATGCGGAGAACGGTTCTGTCAATGTTTCGCTTGATCGCGGCGGTCTGATTGAGGGCAGAGATCCGATTACCTATACAGTAACGGCAACACTGACCAACGGAACGACGCAAACGGCAAGTTACGAGGTTCTCTATAGCTGCGAAATTATGAATTCCAGCTTTGAGAATACGGTTCTTGACAGCGGTTTGGTGAACCAGTATTTTTATAACGGCTATCCGCGCCTGTATTGGAAGACAACCACTCCGGGCAGTACCCCCAGTCAGCTTACTCAGGATATTGAAATTATTACAGTAGCGAACGGTGTGAATACGGCCGGTTCTTACGGTGAAAATGTTATCAGTGCTGCAAATGGCAATCAGTTTGCAGAAATTAATGCAGAAGGTTTTGGTGCACTGTATCAGGATATTCTGACAACACCTGGTTCGGATTTGGACTGGGCGTTCAGCCATATGTCAAGAACTGAACCGGATGATTCGGAAAATACGATGTATGTTGTTATAGGTGCAACGAAATATGCGCAGCATATTATTGACTTTGATGATATCAATGCATTGCTGACTGAAGCAAAGGAAACCGATGAAACAATCCCAAATTCCGGAGAAGGTGTTTCCTTTACGTATAACGGTGGTAAATACTATATTTGGAAACACGTCGGTACCGAAACTTGGGAACGAATTGAAGGTACCTACGAAGTACCGAATGAACAATACTTGACAAGATTGTTCTTCGTCAGTGAAACTGCAAATGCAGCGCGTGTCGACGCAACATGTGGTAACCTGATTGATGATGTTACTGCAGGCGAGACGATGGACTATAAAATCGAGTATTATGTCGACAATGCTCTGGTTACTGCTGATACACAGACCGGCAAGGCGACTGTTTATACGACGGTAGGTTTGAATAATTTGCAGAAATATCTTAATGAAGGTTATGTATTGACGGCTGCTAAAATCCAATTGCAGAGCGGTACAATAAATTATCCCGGTAATGTGTCCGGCGGTCTTTATATCACGAGTTACGGTGCTTCCAATGATCTCGATTCCGATGTCATTCTTCAAGTATATCTTTCCAAGCGTGCAGTTACAATCACGAAAAAGATTATAATTGAAGGTTGGAGTAGCATGACTGAAAACGAGCGAACCGCTCTGATTGGTAATGGACTTACCTCTGTATTCGAATTGAAATCAAACAGCAAGACTTATACGGCTTCGTTAACCATCAACGGGGTCAGTGCCACAGGCGAACTGATCGCAGTTGGCGAATTTGTTGATAGTTCCGGTCACGCTCCGGTCAACGGAGAATATACCATAACCGAAACAGTAGCCCCGTCTGTAAGTGGTTATGGATTAACGAGCAAAAAATTTGATATAGAAACTATCAAAATCACCGATACGAGTCCTACAGCAGTAGTCGTTTGTACCAATACTTACAAACAGTCATTAGGTACATTGGTGATTAACAAGACGGTTACGAAAGCATATCAGAATGATACTCTGCCGAACCATACATTTTACTTTACCGTCTCCGGTATGACTGACGGAACTTACAATGTGAAAGAGGGCGGTGTTTCTTCTACGGTTACCGCTTCCGGCGGCGTACTTGAGGTAAGTTTGTCCGGATTTACGTCCGATCTGACAAAAACGATCACAATCAGTGATGTCCCTGCTGGTAGTTATACTGTCACGGAAACACCAAATAATGAGTATACAACAACGGGCGGCGGACCTGTTACGGTGCCCGCCGGTGGTACAGGTACAGTTAGCTTTACGAATGAGTACAAGCGCCATCTTTTTGATCTTACGATTAAAAAAGAAGGTGCTAATATGGTTCTTGATGTGAACCAAAGCTTCATCTTTGATGTCACTGGACCGAAAGGCTTTGTAGTTACTGTAGTCATCAACGGTAATAACAGCGTTACCATCAAGGATCTTCCGCAAGGTACTTATACCGTAACCGAAAAAGACAATTGGAGCTGGAGATATACTCCTGATGCTCCTAAAAAGTCTGTCATTTTGAGTGATGCAGGTGAAAATACCGTAAAATTCATAAATAATCGTTCCGAAATTTATTGGCTCGATGGCGACAGCTACTGCGAAAACTGGTGGGGCGGCAATTACGGCGCTAACCTCGTGAAACGTAATGGTCAGAATGTTATAGTGACTGAAGAAAACAGTTAATAGGAAAGGAGACTGCGCATGATGCGTTTGAAATCAAAAACAAAGCTGATCACGCTGCTGGTGTCCCTTCTTATGATCGGTGCAGCCACCATCAACAGTACCGTTGCATTCCTGTTCACACAGGATGGTCCCGTTGTCAATCAGTTTAATCCGTCTCAGGTAAGAACCAGTGTCTATGAAGAATTCACGGATGACGAAAACGGCGTGTATGTGAAAGAGGATGTAACGATCCAAAACACCGGTGACACTACCGCATGGATTCGCGCCGCTGTTGTTGTTACATGGCAGGATGCAGCAGGCAATGTCTATGGACAGATGCCGGTAATCGGTGTTGATTGCAATGATGATGGCTGTACAGAACACGATTGTCATATTTCCTATAATACTACGGATTGGGAACAAAAAGACGGTTTTTGGTACTGTAAAAATCCGATTAGCAATGTTGAACCCAATAACGTAACTCCGGTTTTGATTGAAACGTGTAAACCAATCAAGAATGCTCCGGCAACTGACTATTATTTGACCGTAGAAATCCTCGGTTCCGGTATTCAGACATTCCAGGGGATTGCCACTTGGGATGCGGCATGGGACAAAGCAACGAAAAGTGAGGCGGTGACAACGGAATGAAAAATATCGTTCGTGTTTTAATTCCGGTGTTGATGGTGATTCTTCTTGCGCTTACCGCTTTCGCCGCCGATTCCACCGTTACGTGGAACGGCATGGACAAGGGCTTCGCATTCGCGCCCGGCAGCAATTACACCACTACCGACCTCTTTGATAACTTCAAGATGGTCATGCCCGGTGATGTGCGCACCGAGGTTGTCACTGTGTCCAATCGCGCCGACGACAGCGATTATATCAAAGTCTATATGCGCACCGATACGCACGACGATCCCGAAACGCAGATGTTTTTATCTGCTCTCTCGATCAAGGTCAGCAACGGTGGAAACGTGCTCTTTGAAGGCTTTGCCGATGTGACAGAGC
>JAZTZC010000085.1:0-7075 GCA_045637265.1 Eubacteriales bacterium
GGCAGAACTGCATCAAGGAGCTTATGCTCCGATTCATAGACAAATATGCCGCGCGTCAGACCGCCGTCAAACGCTGCATGGATTTCATCATACAGCGGCAGATGATGCTCATGCTGCTCAATGTAACCGGTTTCGTAGAGCGGAGTCTGCACGTAATCAAAGACATATTTCAGAATACCGTCGGTCGAGCCGTCTGCACGAAGCGCCGTATCAAAGGTTTCCAGATACCATGCGGGAACACGGTAGCGCGGACGCGGATACACGTCTCCCTCTGTGAAAAACTCAATATCAGGTGCCTTCTGCATCCACGCGCGCTCCATACGCTCATAGGAAATGACGTCTGCAATCGTGTGGGAGTTGCCGCCATTGCCCCAATATGCCGCACCGATGCCGCGCAGATAGGGCTTGGTGTTTCCGGCGAATTCTCGCGCCAGCTCCTCCGCATCGACGCAGTCAGAGTCAAAGGTGGTCATACAGGCGCAGAAACCAAGCCGCGTTGTCGGTGATGCCTCATCGAGTTTCCCGCGGAGTACCTTTGCAAAACCGTGGAATGCCTCGCGCATCAGTGCAAACCACGCACGGCGCGTTTCATTCGGTGCACCGGAGTAAACAGCCTGATACAGTTCGTCTCTTGTCCATTCCCTACCGGTTCTTCGGGCAAATTCTGCCATGTGATAATCACAGGTACAGCCCAGACCGTTGCCTCTTGCACCGAGCCGCAGGTCATCGTCCAGCTGGATAATATCAAGACCGCACTTGCCCATATCACGTACCCAGTTGCCCATCAGTTCACGGTATCCGGGATCTGCAATACAGAAGGTATCGTCACAGATGCCGCCGTTAAAGCCCACCAGACGCGGATAATCTGCACGTTTCTCACCTGTTTCATGGTCAAGAATACCGCCGTGACCCATTGCGGTAAACCATGTACCGACCTCCTCAATACCGTTTTCCTTGAAAAACTTCGCATTGATCTTCAGAAGCTCCAATGCCGCCGCACGTTCCGGCGAATCGGTAAACGGACGCGGCATACAGAGAAACACACGGCGCGCACCCATTCTCTTTACCAGAGCAAGGTACTGTTCTCGGTGCTCATCCGTATCACAGGTATGATTCATAAACGGAACGGAAATTTTATAGTTGGGATTCATATGTCTCATCTCCTTTACGAATGGTAAAATTCGCGGTGGTTGTAATTTTTCATCTGCTCGGTAAATGCCTCATACTGCTTTTCGTATGCGGCAAACGGATCGTCTTTGAGTTTTCCGGCATCATGCAGTTCCACAGCGCGTGTATGCAGCTTTTCACGCATCGCGTGTGCTTGATCCTTATAGTTGTTAGCAAGAAACTGTTTCAGCTCGGCGATGATACCGTCCAATTCTTTTTCGGCACGGGAACGGAACAACTTCATAGGAACTTACCTCCTCCTCATCAGTGTTTGTTCTTTGATTCATTATAGCACATTCCACGCTGTTTTGCAACGAAAAATATTCATTTTTTCAAAATACATTGCCAAATACGTTTGTATCTGTTATAATGATACTATCCAAGAACCAAAGAGGAGCCGCATATGAAAAACACTACACTCTGCTATATCGAACAAGACGGCCGTTATCTGATGATGCACCGCATAAAGAAGGTCGGTGACTGCAACAAGGACAAATGGATCGGCATCGGCGGACATTTGGAGGAATACGAGTCTCCGCTTAACTGCATTCTGCGCGAAGCAAAGGAAGAAACGGGGCTGACCCTGACCGACTGCACCTACCGCGGTCTTGTATCCTTCTGCTCACCGAACTATGAAACGGAGCAGATGCATCTTTTTTCGGCACACAGCTTCGAAGGAACGCTGCGCGAGGACTGTGAAGAGGGCGATCTTCAATGGATTTCAGAGGATCAGTTATTCGGTCTTCCGATGTGGGAGGGCGACCGCATTTTTCTGCGTCTGCTTCCTCAAGATGTTCCGTTTTTCCTGTTAAAGCTCGTGTATGACGGTGACGGCAATCTGATTTCACACGATTTGACCTTCACTGCTGAATCTCGCAAACCGCTTCTGATCTCTGCCTGTCTGCTCGGAACCGCCTGCCGCTATGACGGCAAAACCAAGCCGCTTCCCGCCTCCACCCTCAAAGCACTATCAGAGCAATATCTTCTGATCCCCGTCTGCGGCGAGGTGCTCGGCGGTCTTCCGACACCGAGAATTCCAGCAGAGATTCAGCCTGACAGAACCGTTCTCCGCCGTGACGGTGTTGACGTAACCGATGCATACCGCCGCGGTGCAGATGAAGTCTGTCAATATGCCGCGCTGACGGGAGTGAAAACGGCTCTGCTCAAAGCACGTTCTCCTTCCTGCGGATGCGGGCTTATCTACGACGGTACGTTTTCGGGAACACTGTGTTCAGGAAATGGGATCACAGCACAGGCATTACTTGACCGCGGCATTGCCGTATATACGGAAGAACAGCTTGACACGCTCGGTATCGATGAAAGCACACGATAAAAAAACGATTGAGGCAAGGGACGGGCTCCCGTCTTATACTTTAATCCGCACAGACCGCCGTTCAATGGAAATTAAAGTACAGCCGATCACAGGAGAAATCGTTCTCCGTATCCCGCGCCGTACCGCCCAAAAAACAGCAGAGGCCTTCCTGCGCCGCAATCTTCCCGCCGTACAGTCTGCTGTCACGCGCGCGAAGGCTGTCATCCCCGATCGGATGCATACTGCCCTCACAGAAGATGATATCCGGGCATTGAAAGAGCAAGCCGATGCCTATATTCCCGACCGCGTCCATCACTTTACCACTTTACTTAGCCTTCCTTATCCCGATCACATCTCTTATACCGCCGCAAAACAGCGCTTCGGTTCATGCCGAAAATATCCTGACGGGCGCGTGCATCTGTGTTTTTCCTACCGTTTGATGCAGTATCCGCGCGATGCCATAGACGCAGTGATTCTTCACGAGGTCGCACATATGCGGCATATGGATCACGCCGCCGCGTTTTATGCGCTGATTCGTTCCGTCATGCCCGACTACGATTCCCGCCATGCAAAGCTCAAAGAAACAGAAAACATGCCGTAAGACACTGCGTCCGACGGCATGTTTTTCTATTCAGTTCATCCTATCAGAATCAATGACCGAGCGATGCATCACGGGACAGGGCAACCGTCAGCGCAACGCATGCTTCTGCGTCTGCCATATCAAACATTTCGGCGGAGGTATGCAGATAACGCATCGGGATAGAGATACAGCCCGCACGGACACCTGCGGCAACCTTCTGCATGGAAGTTGCATCTGTACCGCCGGCAAGCAGGATTTCACGCTGGTACTTGATGCCATTGTTTTCTGCCGCGGCGAACATCTGCTGAACGAGCGGCCAGTCACACATAATGGTGGAGTCCTTGACCTTGATCGCCGCACCGTCACCGAGCTTCATAATCATCGGTTCGGAACCGACCATATCGCCGACACCGCAGACATCGATTGCGATACCGATGTCGGGACGTTCTGCGTAAGCCGCCGTCAGACCGCCGTTGCCGTTGATTTCTTCCTGTACAGAGAAGACATAGAAAATGTCGTTTGCGGGACGTTCACCTTCCCAAAGCTGCTTTGCCGCTTCGATCAGAATCGCGCAGCCGATGCGGTCGTCAACGGGATGACCTGCATAACGGGTGCCGACCATCGGAATGATTTCTGCCTTCAAGGTAAAGGTATCGCCGGGAAGCGCGACCGCTTCTGCTTCTGCACGATTGGATGCACCGACATCGACGACGCACTTGCCGACCTGTCCGTGACCGTCACAGCCGACAACGGGAACGAGCATACCGTGCGCACCGTTGTCAAAGATGATCTCGCGGTAGGATGCGGAGATCATGTTCGGACCGCCGATGTTGACCGCGTGCATATAGCCGTTGTCATCCACCTTGGTGACCATAAAGCCGACTTCGTCCATGTGTGCGGAGAACATGATCTTTTTCTTGGTTTCCGCAGGTGCCGTACCGCGCAGAACACCGATGACGTTTCCAAGCGTATCGATGCGTACCTCATCGGTATAGGGTGCCAGAATGTCGCGGATGGCGGCGGCGATTTTCTGTTCACGTCCGGAGACACCGGGGATTTCACAAATCTGTTTTAAGAGTTCAAGCATGATGAGTTTCCTTTCAGTATTGATTTTTCATTGTATCGGGAACGCGGGAAGTTCAGAGTACAACTTCTTCTGCGTTTCTTTCATTGTCAGTCAGATGAACAGTAATGCCGTTCTTGGTTACAGCAAACGCACCACCGATATAGCGGTTGGACTGCGGCTCGCCTGCAATGACAACCGGGAATGTCACACCGTAACTGTCATTTTCATCACCCGGACGGTAAATGCCGGCACGGTGCATATGTCCTGCAATCATCAGATCGGGATGCACTTCCTCGGACAGCAGACGCGTCCATTCACGGTAAATGTCCTGCTCGATATTGAACGGCGCGCGGTCAATGCGGGTAAACGGCATGTGGCAAAGTACAAACGTATGCGCAATATCGGATGCACCATAAGTCGTTTCTTTGCGTGCAATGATGTTACGAAGATAGGCTGTCTGCGCTTCGCGGAATGCATGACATGCAACCGTATGACCGTATTCGATGGACGCATCATCCTTGTCCTCGGCACAGTCAAGCAGAATGAAGTAGAGGTCGCCAAGGTGTACCGTATAATAGGTCAATCCGTTGACAGCAGGCGTATAGTCCTTGATACGGTCAGCACAGTAACCGCGCATATCGTGGTTGCCGCGTGAATTGATGATCGGAATCTCACCGTGCGTCAGTGCTTCGGCAATACGGAACAGCACTTCAAAGTTCTTGGTGTCACCTGAATGATCGATCATATCGCCGTTGAAGATCAGAAAATCGAGAGTATCCCCAAAGTATTTCGCCGCTTCGATCGGCATATCGGGTCTGCCGTGCGTGTCAGACAGATGATAGAAGCGAACCGTTTCTGTTTCGGAAAACGATTTCACGGGACGGAAGGAAAACGTCGTTCTGACCTCATCCTCCGATTCGGGATAATACGGTTTTCTGTCAATGATTTTGCGGTAGACGACGGTGTATTCTCCCTTTTCGTTAAGTACACACTGCGGCACACATACCCGGTGCATATCGGTATCGGATACCATGATGCCGTTGGAATGATCGTAATACTTTTTGTCACCGATCTCAATCCAAAGCAGTGCTTCCCCATTCACGGGAATCATAATCTGATATTCTTCTCCTGCCGCAAAGACAGCAGGTGTTGTCTTAAAAAGCTCGGGAATATTGGTCATAGTCAGTCAATCCTCCAATACAAGGTTTATGGATTCTTTGATTTCGTACTTGGGCAGCGTGAACGGGCCGACAAAGCGATTGTTCTTCGCGGTGACGTTCTTACAGTGGTCAAGACGGATCAGACCCTCTGCGGTCGGATGCCACTTTTCAGCGGCAGGAGAACGGAACACCGTATTGTTCTCAAAGGTCAGATATGCCGTCGAGAATGCGGAAATGACAGGCGTATCTGCCGTATCAAAAACATTGTTGTGTACACGGATATTCTTGTGGAACGGAATCTCGGTCACAGGTTCGGGAACCACAGGACAAATCGAGATGATACCCTCACCAAACTGATAGACCGAGGTCAGACACGCATCGGTAAAGACGTTGTCTGCAATCTCAACATCGTGACATTCGCCCGATTCAAACCAGTAGTTGGAGTCGCCCGCGACAAGGATCGCCGCACCGGACGACGCAAAGAGGTTGCCGATGATGCGGACAGGCTTCGGTGTGGACAGCAACACCCCACGTGCACGGCAGGAACCGAAGCGGTTGTTTTGGCAGACAAATGCCGCGGTATTGGTCAGATTGTCAAGCGACAGAGCCGCCGGTGTTTTCGCCATTGCAAGAATATCCGCGGGAAGATCCTCGGAAAATACGACGGTAAATGTTTCATAGGTTTCACCAAGTGTATAGCTGTCAACAACCGCCTTGGCAATTCCATTCATGTGTCTGCGCTCAATAAAGACAATTTCATCCCCTTGCTCTGCCCAGTAGTGGAATCCGCACGCCTGCGGATGCTCATAACGGCAGACAAGGGTACGCGCGTCGATGACCTCTGAAACAGTCACGCAGCAGCTGTGGACATTGATCGGATCATCCATGAGCCCTACAAATGAGCACTCCTCAATCGTAACCGTACCACGGTTGTTGGTAATGTGCATACCGTCATCGCGTCCGCCGGAAACCAGCCGTCCCGCATCGGTATTCGGAAGGAAGTGAACACGGCGATAGGTCAGATTTTCGTTGAACTGTGCAAGACAGCCAAGCCCGCCGCAGGAATGGAATGTGATGTCCTCAAAAGTAATGTCATGACATTTTTCACAGAATGCGCCTGCATGAATACGGTCATTATGGCGCAGAACGAGAATATTGCCGACGCCGACATTGTCCGTGCCGCGTGCCCGGAAGCGATATACGGAATCTCCGAGCGGCGTGATTGCTTCGGGTACAAAGCTGTCGCCTGTCGCACGGCGGACACATCTTGTGTTGTAATCAAACTGAATCGATGACCACGGATGGAGGCGGTACCACTCATCATTTCCTGTATCAAAGAAAATCCAGTCATTTTCATATTTGTGCGGGAAGACATCGGGATCGATATAGAGATCGGCATAGCCGTCACCAACCGCACGAACAATGCCTTCTGCAACCAGTGGCTTTTTCCAGTCGACAACCGCATTCTTTACGGTGATATTGGTACAGTGATCGAGCGTGAACGGCTGCATCTGCCCAGCAAAGTACAGATTGGCGCCGGAGAAGTTGAGCACAATATTTTCCATGTTCCGCATCCAGATACCCAATTTGCGTTCGGGCAGGACATCGGTATTGGAAAGGCGGTAATCGTAGGTAAAGCGCGGCGTGAAGAAATAATCGCCCGGAGCGAAGACGAATTCGGTATCCCGGGGATTATCACAGAACAGCTGATAAAGTGCCTCTGTAATATCCGCGCCCGGCAAAATACCGTACTGCGCACAGTCAAGTCGTTTCATATCCGTATACCCTCT
>JAZTZC010000086.1:0-2233 GCA_045637265.1 Eubacteriales bacterium
ATTCCGACAACGGTTTCCGATCCCGAACGCACAGGTACCATCCTTGAAGCGTTCTTCTCTGCACCTTCGCGTCATCTCAAACCCGCGTTCATTCAGACTTATGTGGACCAAACGGTTCTGCAGGACGAAGGGTCGCAGGAAATGTTTGCGCTGATTATGGACACCGGCAGACACAATTTTGTGGATTATGTCGATCCGTCCGGAAAATTCAACGGCTATAAACTGATTTACGATCAGATTTCAAAAAAATCAACTGACTTGTCTTCCAAGTGGGAAACCATTCGCAAGACTGTCGAAACCTCGTTTGCGGATTTTTTCACAGAAATGGAGTAATATCATGGAACATCGTCTTGTCTATCATCTTCCCTCTACCGAAACGTCACGCCGCAACAGCGAAGGCTCTTTTCTGCGTGCTCCCGACGGTGCGATTCTGTTTGCATACAGCCATTTTCATAAAACGCCCAATGATGAAGCTCCATGTGATATTGCCATGATCCGTTCTTATGACGAGGGTGAAACATGGAGTGAGCCTGTCATCATTGCAAAGGCTTCCGACTTCGGTGTCAACAACATCATGAGCGTTTCCGGTGTCACGCTGAAAGACGGCAGACTGTGCTTCTTTTTCATCATCAAAGAGGACAAGGACGATTCCTCGTGGCTCGGTCGGGCGATTTCCGAGGATGGCATCCACTTCACGGTTTCCCGCTGCGGCGCGAAGCATGTCCAGCGTGCATATTATGTTTTCAACAATGACCGTTTTATCCGCCTGTGCGACGGCAGAATCGCAACAACTGCATGTAAGCAGGATTGTGCACCCACGATGGACGAAAACAACAGCTGTATGTGGTCAGAGCGTTATACCATGCCTGTTTGCTTTGTTTCCGACGATGAAGGCGAGAGTTTTTACGCAACCAAAGCGCGCATTGCCATTTCCGGTCGGCTGGCACAGGAATATGGCATGGAGGAACCCGGAATCATCGAGCTTCCCGGCGGTGTGATCTGGCTTTGGGCGCGGACAACACTCTGCTATCAGTATCAGTGCTATTCCTTTGACGGCATGAATACCTTTACGACACCCGAGCCCTCCGTTTTTACCTCTCCCCGTTCGCCGATGGAACTTCACCGCACGGAAGATGGCACCATCTGGGCAGTTTACAATCCTGTTCCGCATTATAATGGTTGTACGCACCAGCCACATACGGGGCGTACACCGCTCGTTCTGCGTTCCTCCTCCGATAACGGCAATACGTGGAGTCCGCTTTATATACTGGAGAGCGAACCCGATGCAAATTATTGTTATCCTGCGCTGTTTGAAACCCGTGACGGTGCACTTCTTTGTTCTTACATGCGTTTCCGCTATGATGAATCAGCAGCAAGGGACGGTATTGCTTTCAACGAAGATATGTGTATGCGCATTATGAAGATCACGCGCTGAACGGTCTGCAACTACATGAACCAAAAACCATCAATTTTTGTACCGCAGTACAGATTTTGATGGTTTTATTGTTTGTATTGTTTGCTGCATAAAACGATCATAGAACTATTGACAAACCCTATAAATTGTGGTATAATCGACATGATATCAAAAAGATATCAACAATTCCGAAGGGGGAATCCATTTTATGCTTCAAATTGAACACTTCTGGAAGTTTTACGGCGACTTTACCGCAGTCAATGATCTGACCCTGCACATCGCACCCGGTGAGATCTACGGCTTCATCGGTCACAACGGCGCGGGCAAGACGACCACGCTGAAGGCGGCGTGCGGACTGCTTGATTTTGCGGACGGTGAGATCCGTATCGGCGGCAAAAGCATCAAGGAGCAGCCGCTGGACTGTAAGCGCATGCTTGCATATATCCCCCACAATCCCGATCTGTATGAGTTTCTCTCCGGCATCAAATATCTGAACTTTGTTGCCGATATCTACGGCGTATCTGCTGATGACCGTGCGGAACGGATTGAACGCTATGCAAGCCTGTTTGCCATCCGTGACGATCTTGCACAGCCGATCTCCGCCTATTCCCATGGCATGAAGCAGAAGCTGGCGATCATCGCCGCGCTCATTCATCAGCCGAAGCTGATTCTGATGGATGAACCGTTTGTCGGACTTGACCCGATTGCCGCGCATCATCTGAAAACGATCATGCGCGAGCACTGTGATGCCGGCGGCGCGATTTTCTTTTCCACACATGTGCTCGAGGTTGCGGAAAAGCTCTGCGACAAGGTCGCCAT
>JAZTZC010000087.1:0-16529 GCA_045637265.1 Eubacteriales bacterium
TTTCTCCATTCTCAAAACTGAGTGTATTCATCGGGTGAAACTGAAAACTTTTGAGGAGGCTCGCCTCCTCATAGGGCAATACATCCACTTCTACAACAACGAGCGTATCCAGACAAATAGAAAACTGACTCCGCTTGAAAAACGAAGCCAGTTCACTTCTTAAAATTTAATATTTCATACCATAGGGGTTCTTTTTGTGCTGTCCGTACAATTTGGGGCAGGACACACACGAAAAAGCATGATAGGGAGTTTATTCATTGTCTGTATCATTCAAATATTACTGTGTACCAAGAGCCAGTATATCCTCTTCGGTCAGCGTATACATCCAGGAAAGATACGTTTCCTGCCGATGAGCGGATGCTACCAGTCCGCTGACATGCTCCAGAAAATATGCCGCATCGTCCTGCAAAGTGTAATCAGAAGCCGTATACTCCATATACTTACGGAAGAACTCCAGATACACATTGATTGTCGAAAGCACGGGGTTCTCCGATGTATCCCGACCGTAAACCAGCAGTCCCATGATCGCCTCTGCGGCACCGTCATCATCGACACCATCACGGAACAAATCCTGAATGCCGCTCTGATAATAAAGACAGTAATTTTCCCGCGAGCCGACCCAATCACCGAGAAGATCGGCAAACATATTCACAGCGCGGTACTGTCTGTCAAAACCGACATACGCCGATGTTTCCCGCTGTTCGGTAAGCGCGGAATAAAAAGCATCAAATTCCGCATAATACGCATCCTGCTGCTGATTTTGTTCATACGGAAGAACGATATCGTGACCATTCCGTCCAAATCCGAACTGCTTCATCGGAATCAGCGGAACCGGATCATGCGCATTGATAATGTTGTAGACAGGAACAGATGCATCCGGTACATCTGCCACATTCGGCGCCGCAAAAGCATAAGCATAAATGTTGTTCGCAACAAAGAAAGAATCACGGCTCAACAGCTCCGCAAGACAGTTTGTTACTGCCGCTGATCGGCTGAAGCCGGAAATCAGGAGTTTGATCTGCGATGAAGGATACGCAGATGCTGTTTCCGCAATATAAGTATGCAGATTGTCGCGGACATTTTCTGCAGCCGCCGCAAATCCATGATGAGGACCGCTCTCGCCGACATAACCATTGCTGACCCATTCCCCACCGTAACCGGCACCACGACATATGACAGAGATCAAAAGGTATGGCTCGCCATCAATGGTAAGCGTTCTCTGCGCAAAAGAATGGGCAACCAAATCTTCTTCCGCATCCGAGGATTTATCGTAATGAATGTATTTCTGATTGACAAATCCAAAACGCTCGTATGCTGTACGCAGACGAAAAAGTCTGTCCTCAGATGCCTGTTCATCCCCACCGGCAGTGGTGTTAGCTGTACATACCATAGCAAGCGCAAATTTCGCGATATCGTGATGGTAGAAACTGCTGTCGGACGCAAACATGGCATCATTGAAATGAACATCACGAATCAGATTCACACCATCGCTAGTGCTGTCCGAATACAAGATATCCGCATATATACCAACACGCTGGCGATATGCAGAGAAATTACACATCAGTTGTGCCATCAATGCACGAGAAGCATGCTTCTGCGGTTGCAGTTCACCGTTGATTCCCGTATAAATGCTGTTGTCAAGTGCCCAACACATAGCATCCGCTGCCCATCCCGATACCTCCGCCGCGTCCGTATAGCCGACGATCATTGTTTCACCGATTGGCCTAAAGCCACCATAGTTATACAGAATCTGGACAGCCTGCTCAACCGTAATAGCATCATCCGGACCAAAGGTACCGTTTCCGTATCCGCTGACCACCCGATTCTGTGATGCCCACGCAACATACGGTGTGTACCAATTGTCATCTGCAACATCGGTATAGTTGGTATGCAGGTAGTGTGACAGATTCATTCCTTCTGCATTTGCAAGCACCGTCACGACCGTCGCGCGTGTCATAGATGCATCCGGTTCAAATGTTGTTTCCGAGGTCCCGCGGAAAATATCGTTTTCATAACAGAAGACAATGGCATCGTAATACGGATGCTTCGCGGAGACATCATCAAATGGAAGAAGTTCATCCGTCTTATCGAATGCCGCACACGCCATCGCAAGAGACAGACATAAGATCAGTACAGTCGACAGAAACAGTACAGCAATTACCGAATGTCTCAGCCGATTGTTCTTTTTCATCATTATCATTGGTTTAAAATCATCCTTTCTGTTTTCATTATACACGATATTCTTACAAAAATCAAGTATCATTTACGACAAAAACGAATTTCATCTTGCAAATTTCCCGTATCCATGGTATCATATGGTAATAGAAACAAACAAAGGAGGATCCTCATGTCTACAATCACACTGCACCCCGAAACCATCGTCGGCACCATCAAGCGTATGCATGCCGTCAACAACGGTCCTGCAAAATGCCGCATCGACAACTGCGACGATTACCGCCGTGCCGGTATTCCGTTTGCGCGCAACCACGATGCTTCCTACTGCGAGGAATACGGCAGTGAGCACTGCGTCGATGTCATCGGTATTTTCCCGAATTTCGACGCTGATCCGTATGATGAAAACTCGTATGATTTTGCCATTACCGACAAATATCTGCAAACCATCCTTGAAACAGGTACCCGTATCTTCTATCGCCTCGGCAACCGCATTGAGCATTACTGCAAGAAATACGGGACTCTGCCGCCTAAGGACTTTCGCAAGTGGGCAATCATCTGTGAGCATATCATCCGCCACTACAACGAAGGCTGGGCAAACGGATTCCATTGGAACATCGAATACTGGGAAATCTGGAACGAAGCGGATCTGGACTACGACGATTCCGACAACAAGCTCTGCTGGGGCGGTACGGCGGCACAGTTCTACGAATTCTACCGCATCGCGGCACTTCACTTAAAAAAGTGTTTCCCGCATCTGAAGATCGGTGGTCCCGCGGCATCGTGGCCGACCAACCCGTGGCTGGAACGCTTCTTTGCGGCAATGACAGAAGGAGAGCGTGTACCGCTTGATTTCTATTCGTGGCATAACTATTTCACCGACCCGAAAACCATTGCGGAAAACGCAGATTATGTCCGCACGCAGCTTGACCGCTGGGGTTATACGGAAACAGAAAGCATCTGCAACGAATGGAACTACATTGAACGCTTTGCAGGTGAAGAGTTCCGTCACTCGATTTCCGTTATCATCGGTATAAAAGGCGCGGCATTTACCTCCTCCGTCATGGCAAAGTCGCAGAATGCGTCCATCGATATGCTGATGTATTACGATGCACGTCCATGTGTGTTCAACGGTTTGTTCGACTTCTATACGCTCAAGCCGCTCAAGGGCTACTATCCGTTTGTCATGTGGAATGAGCTTTATCAGTTGGGACAGCAGGCAGAGGCAACCTCGGACGATCCGGCAGTAGATGTCATCTGTGCTTCGGACGGAGATGCAACTTGCGCTGTCATCACGTATTATTCGATGGATGAGACAGCGGATGCAAAGGAAGTTACGGTAAACGGCGAGGGTACGTTTGACGTCTATACGCTGGATGCCGATCACAGCTATGAAAAGACAGCTACGGTCACACTGCCGGCAGTCTTTACGATGCCTGCCAATTCTGTTCTCTCACTGAAAAAAGAATAAAATGACAGCCGCCGGAATCCGATCATCAGACCGATTCCGGCGGCAAGTTATTTTGATTATTCTCATCAAACCGCCAGATATTTCGCCAAAGCGGGATTCTGCGTCCGCTCAAAATGCCGATCAAGCCATTTTCCGCACAGCGTGATCAGCGGACCGTTGACAAGTGCCGCGACAACCGTACCGATGCCGATGCCTTCCAGCACATATCCGGACACAATCGCATCCCCGAGTGCGGCAAACGAGAAGTCAGCAAATACACCGCCGCCAAACAGGACAATCGACAGTACAATCGAGCCTGCACAGCTGATACAGTCATAGGTCAGCTTGACACGGCCGAATGGAATGGCATAGACCACCGCAAGCTCGCGCACGAACAGCTCATAGACCTCAGGCGCAAGATAGGTACGCACAAACAGCGCCACGGAAATACTGATAAACGCTGTTCCGACAGCAAACAGAACAATTCTTGCCGCAAGGGTATCCGACGGAACAAATCCGACCAGCCACAGCATCAGATCAAACGTATATCCGTAAACAACCGCCGTGACAAACGAAAACAGATACTGTACCCGGAACCGTCTGACGCAGAGACACATCACAATCAGCAGAAGTCCCTGAAACAGATACTCCGCCGTACCGAATGTAATCAGACCGCCGAGCTTTGCAAACAGAAGATAAGCCGGAGCAACGATCATCGAATAACCGAAATTGGACGCAGACACACATGCCACGCCTGCCGCCATACACAGAATACCGAGGAGATACGCGATCTCCTCGGGCAATACTCTTTTTTTCATGTCCGGATTATTTTTCTGCTTCCAGAATGTTGGAGGTGATGTAGTCAACACCCCAGCCTGCCAGCTGTTCTGCACGGTCCTTGTCATCGACGGTCCAGCAGTTGACACGGATGCCTGCCGCATGGAGCGCCGCAATGCGTTCCTCGGTCAGCGCGTTGTGCTGTACATCGAGATCGAGCTTGTCGCCGACCAGACGCGCGATCATTTCGTCAGATGCGTCGCCTGTTAAGAACTGGCAGGTCGCGTTCGGACGGATCGCTCTGACCTTTAGCAGATTGTCGTAGTTGAAGGAGATGAACGTAATGCCGTCAAGGTAGTCAAAGGCTTCAATGCGGCGGATCAGCTCCGCGATCTCCTCATCGGTAAACGCGGACTTCAGCTCCAGAACACCGACCTTTTCATAACGGACACAGATCGAGACATATTCTTCCAGGGATGCCAGATGCAGGTCAACACGATCCTTTTTGCCGTTCATATCGAAAAGCGTGATGCGGCGGAGTGTTTCATAGGATGCTTCCTCTACCTTGATGTTCTCGCCTGCGATGCGAGCAAGGTTGCCGTCATGGTTGAGAATGAAATTGCCGTCGTTGGTACGGTAGATATCGGTTTCCATACCGTAGTAAGAACGGTTGCTTGCCGCTAAAAATGCTGCGACGGTATTTTCACGTTCCAGGCCGCTGACACCACGGTGTGCAACCATCAGGGTTTTGCCTGCGTTGATTTTGATTGTATTCATAAGTATGATTCCTTTCTGTTTCGGTGGAATTTTTCATATCATTATCATAACATACTTTTTCCAAAAATGCAAGAGTCCCGACAATTTTTTGAAATTTTGATAATCTGTAAACTTTTTGTTGTCATATCATTGCGTTTTCATAAAATCTCTTGACAGGCAAAGAAAAAAGTTTTATACTTATATACAATAGATAAACCGTATTCCACATGATAATTATAGGAGTGAATGTTACGCATATGCAATTTTCCATTCCCGCGCCCCTGCAAAAAATGATACTCCCCGCAAAAATCATTCTGCTTTCCATCGCATCTCTGTGGTTTCTGCGTCTGAATGCAAATCTGGGCGACTACGGTCCGTATTTTCTTCTGAATCTTCTGCTGATCGGCTGTATCTGGGCAGCCTTTCTGATCCCAAAAGCCTTTTGGGAAACGGTTCCGATGCAGGCGGCATCGTATATATTCCTCGCGGCGGTTCCGATGCTGCATCTGCTGCTCGTTGAGCTTCTGATGCCGCGTACCCGCGAGATCGTAACAAAGATGCTGTATCTGAATATCATCCTCTATTATCTGATATTCCTGTTTTTACTGCTCTTATTCCGCCGCCGCAGTCAGTTTGCGGTATTGCTCGGTTCTGTTCTGGCTTGTGTCTTCGGCACAACGAACTGCGTGGCATGGAGCTTCCGATCTCTGCCGCTGCTGCCGTGGGATCTTTATTCCGCATCGACCGCACTTTCCGTGGCATCGGAGTACGAGTTTGCCTATACCCACCAGTTCTACACCATTGAGCTGACATTTGCTGCGATCATCGTCCTCGGATTCCGACTGAAACAGCGACATCACATTCCGCATCCCGCGATCCATTGGTCAGCCGCAGGCGTTTCGGCGGTACTGCTCACCGGATTTTTGCTGTTTTTGCAGACCGATACCGTATTTACCAAGTTCGGCGGTTACCGTTATCTGTTCACGCCGACCGTCTATTACGAGCGCAACGGCGGTGCCGTATCGTTCATTTCCACTCTGCACTATCTGAATGTCGATAAGCCGTCCGGATATGACGCAAAGACCGCCGCCAAGGCAGCCGCAGCATATACGGAGAATGTACAGGATGAAAAATCGGCGTATCTTTCCTCGGGCGAGGAAATGCCCAACGTCATTGTCATCATGAACGAGGCGTTTTCCGATCTGCGCGCGCTGTGTGACTACGAAACGAATCTCCCTGTCACACCGAACATCGATGCACTGACGGAAAACACAATCAAGGGCAATCTGCATGTTTCCGTCAAGGGCGGCAATACAGCCAATTCCGAGTACGAATTTCTGACCGGCGACACAATGGCATTTCTGCCGACCGGCTCCATTCCGTACCAGCAGCACATCAAGGGTGAAACGCCAAATCTTGCGTCCTACTTCAAGACCCTTGGCTATGAAACGGAAGCGGTTCATCCGTATTATGCCTCAGGATGGTTCCGCGATCACATTTATCCGTGGTTTTCCTTTGATGAAGATACCTTCGTTGAGGACTTCTATCCGCTGTACTCCTTTGATCTTCTGCGCGGCTATGTGTCGGATGATACGCTGTTTGACTACATCATCGATCAGTATGAGAAAAACGACAAAAACGAAGATGCACCGTGCTTCACGTTTGCTGTCACGATGCAGAATCACGGCTCGTACGACAAGGAATACGATAATTTCAAGCCCGATGTCACGGTTGTCGGCATCGAGGAATACCAGCGTATTTCCGCATACCTGTCTTTGATCCGCAAAACGGACGAATACTTTGGTGCTCTCGTCGAATACTTCCGCAATTACGATGAGAAAACGGTCATCGTCATGTTCGGTGACCACCAGCCAAATGACAATGTCGTTTCCACGCTGATGGGCAATGCAGGCGTTGACAATTCCGCCGCCGCGCTGGACGGCAGTAACCGCTATATCACGCCGTATGTCCTCTGGGCAAATTACGACATCGATGAAGAGGCGGTTTCTACTGTCATGAACACCGAGGATATCTCGATCAACTATCTTTCCACACTGCTCTGCACGGCAGCCGAGCTTCCGCTGACCGGCTATCAGAAGTTCCAGCGGGAAATCCAGCCGCAATATCCCGTCATTACGGCAAAAACGATTCTCGACGGCAATGACGGCACGATATACTCCGTCGACGATCTCCGTACCTTGAAGACAGACGCATCTCATCCGCTTGCCCGCTATCAGGCATTTG
This sequence comes from Eubacteriales bacterium, assembly GCA_045637265.1. Lineage (GTDB taxonomy): Bacteria > Bacillota > Clostridia > Oscillospirales > CAG-272 > RGIG3925. The sequence goes on from JAZTZC010000087.1 coordinate 7,400, forward strand.
CCTATAATCACATTTTTGACGAAAAGCACAGAATCGACGGCTTCTTTGACTGATCCGATGTTCTGACAAAAACACATGGACTGATACACGCTTCAAAACGCGCATCAGTCCATTGTTTTTATCAGTTCTGTTTCTGTACGGATTTGTATTCGTCGTAGGCGCGGAAATACGGACACGACTTGTACGAACCCGCCATATACCGTGCCATTTCGTCCTCATCCAGATGCTGGGTGCAGACCTCCTCGCCCATCTCCTCATCGTAGTCATAATACAGACAGATGTCACAGCAGGCGCGGATCTTTCCCCGTCCGGTGATGCCCTTCTTCTTTTCTTCCATGGCAATCACAGTGCAGAAAGGAATCCGACGATACGTTCTGCCAGCAGGTTGTGTCCGGCATCGGAGGGATGCAGACCGTCGGGCATATACTTCTGCTGTACCGTCGGAACTGCGGGCTGCATACCGGACATGCTCCATAAATCCAGCACAGGGATCGAATAATATGCCGCAACGGATTTCAGAACACCGACGTAGACACACAGCGGCTGACCGTTGCCTGCACTCGGAGCATCTTCATTCAATCGGTGCAGCGGTGTACAGATGACCGTGACCGTGTCGGGATAAGTTTCGATCAGCGTTCTGCAAAGATAGTGGCACGCGCCCCAATACGTTTCGGGTGTGCGGTCGTCGGGCGTACCGATCGGTGCATCGCCGTGACCGTAGTCATTCGTGCCGCCGAAGACGACATTGATGTCGGCTTCCTTATCCATATCGACACAGCGCATACAGAAATCAAGGTCAAACCGGTTGTTGGGATCGGGATTTTTCTGTCTTGCGATACGGGTACCGCTGATGCCGTAGTTGTTGGCACGTGCAAGCCCTGCAATGGCGGCAACACGGCTGACATAGCGTGTTTCGGCAGAGGATGCACCGACACCCTCGGTAATGCTGTCGCCGAGGAAATTGATGACTTTGTTTTTCAGTTCCATGATAGACTCTCCTTGTGGGATTTTCATTTGTCTTTATGATACCACATTTGCGCGGATTTGTAAAGAGTTTTTTTGTATTTGCTTTTTGCCGGGCATTTTGCCCGTATCCCCTTGCAAAATCCCGATTTTATGGTATAATAATAGCAATCAACCATTTACACCATGACAAAAAGGAGAACAATCACTATGGTACAAATGGAAATGTCCGACGGCGGCATCATCAAAATCGAACTGAACCCCGAAGCCGCTCCCATCACCTGCGCAAACTTTGAAAAGCTCGTTTCCGAGGGCTTCTATGACGGTCTGATCTTCCACCGCGTCATCGCCGGCTTCATGATTCAGGGCGGCGACCCGACCGGCACCGGTATGGGCGGCTCCGATGAAAACATCAAGGGTGAATTTGCTGTCAACGGCATCAAGAATCCCCTCTCCCACAAGCGCGGTGTCATCTCCATGGCACGTTCTCAGCGCTACAACTCCGCATCCTCCCAGTTCTTTATCTGCCATGCGGACGCAACGTTCCTTGACGATCAGTATGCAGCATTCGGTCATGTTGTCGAAGGCATGGAAGTCGTCGACCGCATTGCCTCCGTCCAGACCGACGGTATGGATCGCCCGCGCATCGACATGACCATGGAAAAGGTCACCTTGATCTGATAAAGGAGAATCGCCTTGAAATCGTATGTCCGTTTTCAGCGCGAGCCGCATCGCCGTTATCCCGCATCCCGCAACCATCTCATCAAGCCGCGCATCGGATATCTTTACCGTGCGGACGGTGAGATTCTTGCATTTCCGTATCTGATTGCAGACGAGAACTGCCGCGACGGAGAAATGCTCCGTGTTCCGCCGCAGTCGTTTGTCGATGTCTATTATACGAAAATTCTGCCGCGCATCAAAAATGATGCCGAACAGGAAGCGGCGGCGGTCTATTTTGATCCGTATTCGGGACGGTTTATCGTCGTCGGAACCAAACAGCTGTATCTGGATGCCAAGGACAAGTTCGGCATCGCAGGTACCCAGCTGTATCTGGAAAACGAATCTCCCTTTTCCTTTGACCCGATGACTTACGGTACATTGTGTGATCCCGATACGGCAGAAAATCTGACCTTTGACGATTACTTTGTGCCCGACGTCATGGGTGTGACCATCGCCGACTGCATGATCCAACCGACATGGGATGACCGTCGGACACCGTGGCAGTGTGCGCTTGCGTTTGTATCCAAGTATTACGATACGCTGATGAAGGATGTCGGCTGTGATACGCCCGATACGCTGACCACGCTGATCGCCTCCATCATTTCCTGCGGCAATCACGTCCTGCTCTCGCGCCTGCTGCTGGCAATTCCCCAGCTGCTTGCCCGATTCCGCCCAACCCTGCAGGAAGAAGATAAGTTCACCGAGATCACCATGGACGGATTCAGCGAAAAAATTCAGAATCTGTTCCACTATCTTCTGCTGTCGGGTGAGGTTGACTGCATGGCAGTTGTATTCCGCCTGTATGAAAGACCGCTGGAGATGCGTGAGTTTCTGCGTCACCCGATGTTTTATTCGGTCGGGCATCATCATGTCCGTGCAGGCAATCATGCCGCTGTGCTGTTCCTGCTTTCTCACGGCTTCAACCCCGATGCCGTGGAAAACGCCAACAACCGCACGCCGCTGATTCTCTGTGCCTGCCGCCGTCAGAGACCCGCCATGCTGGAAGCGCTTCTGTCATCCGGAGGTGACCCGACACGCCGTGACAAACGCGGACTGAACGCCATCGACCTTGCCGCCGCGCAGAATGACTGCATCGCCATGCAGCTGCTCCTTGCCGCGCTCGATGAAGAAACTGCACGCACCATCGTCACATCGCTTGCGCCCAATCTGCCCTTGTCCGATGACAATCAGGCAATGCTCGGTATCTTAAAGAAATATCTCTGATGCAAAGGATAATCCCGTTGTGCCGATGGTAACAGCGGGATTTTGCAATATTTCAAATATTTTTGTCCGATCACCCAACCAAATCCTCCCGATTCGTGTCTTATAGTCAGAGCGCTCAAACAGACTGTGACACGGATGTGCCGCAGTCCAATCACATTACCAGAAAGGATCGCAGATGATACAAGATCACAACACGACAGACGAAACCCTCGTATACCTGACCTTGGCAGGAGATATGCGTGCATATGAAATGCTGGTCATCCGCTATCAGCGTGCCGTTATTGCCGCGGCGAACACGGTACTGCACAGCAAATATCTTGCGGAAGATGCGGCACAGGACGCGTTTATCACCGCATGGATGAAGCTCAATCTCCTGCATGACCCGAACAAATTCGGCGCATGGGTATGCCGCATCGCAAAGAACTGCGCGAATAACATGATCGTGCGATACCGTACTTATCTGCCGCTTGACGAGCTTGAAGGTGTACTGTCCGACGATGCCAACGAAAACCCCGAGGTTCGTGCGGCGGTACGCTGGGAACAGGATGCCGTCCAAGCGACCGTCTCGGGTATGCCGGACCGTGTCGCCGCGGTGATCCGTATGTATTATTTTGAGGAACGGTCTGTGGCAGACATTGCCGATATTCTCGGGATTTCCGAGGGTACCGTCAAATGGCAGCTGCACGACGGACGAAAACGAATCAGAGGAGAACTTTGTGCAATGGATGAAACAATGAACGATACCCTGACACGCCGTGTCATGAAGAAAGTGGAAGAACTCAAGCGTTGGCAGTACCAGAACAACAAAAACGGCTTTGAAGCCATTTACAACGATGTGCTTTCCGAAGTAGAAAACTTACCCGAATCCTCCGATACGCAGGAAAAAACCAAATACAGCGCTATGGCGGATGTGCTGATGCGCGGCTGGTGGTGGATTCCCGGCACGAAAAACGACGCGCTGTTTGCCCGCATCAAGGAAGCGGCAATGCGCGGACACAACGATGAGGTTATGGCGTTCATCGTCTCGACCGAGGATCAAAAGCGGTGGGGCGCAAACCGCATCGATTTTATGAAAAACGTCCAGATTCCGATGCTGGAAGCCGAGGGCTACCCGCTCGCACTTGCCAGAGAATGGTTCTGGCTCGGTGAGGTTTGCTCTGACGAAAACGAATCCGAGAACGCCATCGAAGCGCTGGACAATGCCCTGCGTCTGACCGGTGTCGACGATTTCTACCATGCATTTGCTGGTGCGGCAAAGACGATGGAGCAGACATATCTTGACGGATACCGCGAAAAAAAGGAAAAGACCTACCGTATGCGCGCCGGTGCATTGGAGCTTCGACACGAGGACGGTCTGTTCCGCCGCTATCAGGAAAACTGGTACGGAAAGGGTCGTCTGTGTTCTGCCGATATTGATGCCGACTTCATTTACCGCAATGCTTCCTACTGTGACGGCTATTACATGGATCCTGCATTGACTGTCGGTCAAAGCCGCACAGGCACCGATGGTACTGTGCTGACATTCACATCCGACAATGCAACCGTCGAAACGCCTGCCGGTACGTTTGATAGCTGTCAGGTCTGGGAGGTGCGCCGCACGGAGGACACGTATGTGACATATTACGCACAGAATGTCGGTATTGTCAGACAGGAGCGTTATTATGACGGCATCTGCGAGGTACGCACGCTGTCCGCCTATTCTGTCCGCGGCGACGGATATCTGCCGCTTGCAACAGGCAATACCTGGGACTATACCACGGAACACGACCGCGCGATCATCCTCCATTCCTGCCGCTTTTCCGTCGTGTATGCAGACGAGGAACGCGCGGTGCTGTCCAACAACTGGGTACTGGAACGGCTGTCGTATGACGAGAACAGCTGGCTTGACATGATCTCGGCGATCCGTAACGAATACTGGGACGGCGAGCATGTACAGGATGTCACGCACTACATGGAACGCGCGGCAGCACTTGCAAAGACCCCGGTGGAACTTGCGCACACCGCCGCCGCATGTGATACGGCACAGCGTATCATGGATACCAACAAGGAGTTCAACCCCGATAGCCAAACGACGGGACATTGGAACTTCTTTGCGCGCAATACGGTAAAACAGGCAGAGGACGGACGGCAGATCCGCTTTGAAGGCAATTTCCGCTGGTCGTTTGAGTTAAAGAACATCGAATCCACGGCATCCCATCAGCTTCTGTACAACGACATGCTCGGCATTCTCAACGACGACTGCGGCTGTATCTGGTCCGAGGACTGGGTCGCCGGCACGATACACGAAATCCGTTATATGCGGTACGGAAGCCCGATTCTCACATCGCTTGTCTGCGAGGATGCAGGTACACTCACAACAGCGGCAGGTACCTTTGAAAAATGCCTGCGCGTGTGTATCGATACACAAGGGCTTGGAGAAGGACTTGACTACCGCGGCGGCAAGAAAAACTACATCTTCGCACCGGGCATCGGCATTGTCCGCGTGGAAAATATCACCTCGGGCAACGGAACGGTGGTCTATGAGCTGACCGCGTATGAGGGCATCGGTGAGGGTTATCAGCCGCTCGGCAACGGATTTGTTCGCCGCTACGACGCGCTTGATCTGACCGACGGCTATCGCTCCGGCGTGGAATACACCTATGTCACCGATGAAGACGGCACAACGGTCATCCTTGAAAACCGCATCGGAGTCCGCCAAACGCCCGACCGCATCACGGAATACAGCTCCATTGACGCAGAACAGATCGAGGAGCGGCTGTGGAACGAGGGCAAGCACGGAGAATCCCGCGAAAAGCATGCCATCAATAACATTCAGCTGTTTTTGCACTTCCTCGGTCGTCCGAGCCGCTATTGGGGTGCACCCGACAACGCGATTGCATGGAACAAATACCGTCTGGAGCTTTTGGAAGGCTTGAACGGGGACGGTACTGTCCCGTGTGCATGGCTCGGTCTGTATGCGGCAACGGCATTCCGTCTTGCCTGCGCACTGTTCGGCTGCGGCAGAAACGACGAGGGCTACGATTGGCTTGAGAAATCCTTTGCACCGCAGGAGCAATGGCTGTCCTTCCCCGCTGATGAGAAGCTCGAGTTTGGCGATCCGCTGATCTGGGGTGACGCACGCATTGTACGCGACGGCGAATGTCTGTATCAGCCGGATGGCTCATCTGTCCCGCTGTCGTTCGACTACATGTATCTGTTTTCAAACCAGCGTCATCTGTTCTACTACGGTCTGACCGCAAAGAACGGCTGGGAATGGTTCAACGGCGTCCGCGAGGAGGAACGGTTCAAGTCCTACATTCCGCGCGCAAAGGCGTTGACCGAAATCAAATCATAATCAAACATGATTCGGCAGGGGAGTGTTCCTCTGCCGATTTTATGTTATCATATCACCGGTGGGATGAACTCGAAACAGAAAATGTCCTCTCTCACGCCTGTCCCTACATAATTGATTACCGTAACGCTCAAAATTTTATGATTTTCCCAATATTTCCTGCAAATATTTGAAAAAAGGACTATACAACTTCAATCAGATATGATACAATAAAAATAAGGAACAGACCCATATGTAATATTCAGGAAAGGATGAGACACAAGATGAAATTTGTTATATTGCTCCTGTTCATCGCAGTTATTTTACCGATATTCAGATTTATTATCTCACGCATTTTTTTACTGTTCAGATTACGAAGATTATGTAAAAAAATCGGTGCTGAAATGAAACTTCACCGTTGGTATTCACTTTTCAAAAAGATCAACGGAAACAGCAATGACATGTATATTAAAACCAACCGATGTATATATTCAATCAAACTTTTCGGGTTCTTTTTCCCCAAAAAGCATTTTCGTTTTGGCGACAATAACATGTATTATCTAAAGGATTTATCCTTTTCTTTACTTCCATCGATTGCTTACGCAGCGAAATACAAATCGAAAACACACACAAACATCAATTTCAACAATTTTCTTCCATCTTCTCAAGGATACATCGAAATCAAACCGTGTTTTTTATTATCACCGACGCTCAGTAAAGGTATGAAAATTTCCCGTATTCGTAACAATGAAATCATTGAAATCTCAAGCGGCGACCGTGTTTCTTTTGCATTTTTATATACAGTAGATGGGTTAATAAAGGAACTTCATTCAAAAAAATAGGAATACCGAATCTTTCAATCCCTGTCCGATATCATATCGGGCGGGGATTTTTGTCTTCAGGTTGTAATTTTCCCGATTTTTCCGTAAATTTCCTGTAAATATTTGAAAATATGACTATACAAATCGGATCAGATGTGATATAATAAAATAAGGAATATACTACCCATCAAAATATGAACAAATTATGAAAGACTGAATATGAAAAACAACAATTCTTATAAACCCAACAACCGCAATCCGCGCGGCGGCAAGCCGTATCACGGTCAGAGCAACGGCGGATATAACAGAAAGCCCTGTCCTGCCGACAGCGAAAACGAATTCCGCACCGCACCGCTGACCGAAGGGGATGCATCCTTCGATCCGGCATCTGACGAAACCAACGGTGCTGTCGTCGGACGCAACGCTGTCAGAGAACTCTTGAAATCCGGCCGCGCCATCGATAAGATCTTTGTCAGAAAGGGCGACCGCGAAGGTTCGATTACCATGCTCGTCGCACAGGCAATTGAGCGCAAAATCCCCGTTTTAGAGGTAGAGCGTCAGAAGCTCGATGCGTATGCATGCGGTCTGCCGCATCAGGGCATTGTCGCGATGGCGGCACAAAAGGAATACTGTTCCGTCGAGGACATTCTCGCCATCGCAGAAGAGCGCGGTGAGATGCCGCTCATCATCATCGCAGACGGTATCAACGATCCCAACAACCTCGGTGCCATGATCCGCTGTGCCGAAGGTGCAGGTGCGCACGGCATCATCATTCCCAAGCGTCACGCCGTCGGTGTTTCCCCTGCCGTTACCAAGGCCTCTGCCGGAGCGGTTGAGCACATGGCAATCGCCAAGGTCACCAATCTCGCGCAGACCATCGCCGATCTCAAGGAACGCGGCATCTGGACCTACGCCGCAGAAGCAGGCGGCACACCGTACTACGATGTCGATTACAAAAACCCCTGCGCGCTGGTTTTCGGCTCGGAGGGTGAGGGCGTTTCCCGTCTGGTCAAGGACACCTGCGACTTCATCGTTTCCATCCCGATGTACGGTCACGTCAATTCTCTGAACGTCTCCACCGCATCCGCTGTCATCATCAATGAAGCCAAGCGCGGTCAGATGCAGAAAAAATAAAAGCCCCGATTGAGATACACCCCAAAATTCCTTCAGAAAGGACTGAATTCAGCATGGATCAGAATACCAAGCACCCGAATACCGCCGATGCGCTGCTGCAGAAGCTGAAGCTGAACATCGCACAAAACGATTCGGACAAGGAATCCATTGCCGCCGAAGAAGCCGCCGCAAAACAGGCACAGGGAACGCGCTATCAGTTCCGTGTCATGAAGCGCGAGGAATATCTGGAAAAGAAGCGAATCGCAGACGCGCTTGCCGCCGCGGCTGACGATGCCGAGATTTCCGATGACGATCTGGAAGCGCTTCTGCGCAATTACTTACAGAAAATCCCGAAAATCGATCCTGTTGTTGAGGAGGTTCCGGCAGAAGCACCGTCCTCCGACGATCAACCCGTGATCGATCTTGATAAGCCGCTGTCCAAAGAAGATACCCCGTTCTTTGAGGATGCACCGATCGAAACAGAAGAAGCTGTCGACGAAATTACAGACGATCTCGATCTTCTGCTTGCGCTCCTTCCCGAAGAAGAGTCTGCCGCAGAGCCGATCGAACTATCGGCAGAGGAGACGCTTCCCGCAGACGAACAGATCACCGAACCGGCAATCACCGCAGATGATGACCTCACCGTGGATGATGACGATCTTGCTGCTCTGCTTGCATCCATTCCCGAGGACGGTGACGATGATACGCCTGCACTTGTCGAAGAAGATCCGATCATCGATGAAGAATCGGTATCCGAAGCGCAGGAAGCCGTACCTTCTGCAGACAGCATTACAGACAGCGAGCTGGAAGCCATTCTTGCAGCCATGGATACAGAACTCCCGCAGACGGAATCCGACGATGCTGCTGTCATCGATTTACCAGACGAAGATGCAGTGGATGCAGATACGGATATTCCTGTCGAAACGGATACGGTCGATGATGAGCTGGAAGCCATGCTCGCCGCCATCGGTGAGGATGC
>JAZTZC010000088.1:0-11564 GCA_045637265.1 Eubacteriales bacterium
CAGCGCATCGTTCGCGGTGACGTTCCCGACAATCTGAAGGATCGTCGGGTGTTCTCGCTCGTTATGGGTGCGCTTGTCGCAGGTGCAAAATTCCGCGGTGAGTTTGAAGAACCATTGAAAGCGGTTTTGTACGAAATCAAGGCATCCGAGGGGAAAATTATTCTGTTCATTGACGAACTGCATACCATTGTCGGTGCAGGGAAAACCGACGGTGCGATGGATGCGGGCAATCTCTTAAAACCCATGCTGGCAAGAGGCGAGCTGCACTGCATCGGTGCAACAACCTTGAACGAATACCGCCAGTATATCGAAAAGGATGCCGCACTCGAACGCCGCTTCCAGCCGATTCTTGTTCCAGAACCGACGGTTGAGGATACCATTACGATTCTGCGCGGTCTGCGGGAACGGTATGAGGTCTATCATGGTGTTAAGATTCATGACGCGGCACTCATCGCGGCGGCAACGCTGTCGGATCGCTATATCTCCGATCGTTTCCTGCCCGATAAGGCAATCGATCTTGTAGACGAAGCATGTGCACGCATCAAGACCGAAATGAATTCACAGCCGACCGAACTTGACGAGATCTCCCGCCGTATCATGCAGCTCGAAATTGAAGAAGCGGCGCTCAAAAAGGAAGAGTATAAGCTCTCTGCAGAGCGTCTTGCCAAAACCGAGGAAACGCTTGCCAATCTGCGCGACGAATTCAATTCGATGAAGGCACGCTGGGAAAATGAACGTGATTCCATCGGACGTGCGCAGAGAATCCGCGAGGAAATTGAGGCAACCCATGCGGCGATTGAAATGGCACAGAACGAATACGACCTGTCGCGTGCGGCAGAACTGAAATACGGTAAGCTGCCCGGTCTGCAGAGAGAGCTTTTAGAAGCTGAAGCGGCGGCAGAAAATGCGCAAAGTGCAAATTCCCTCCTGCGCGACAATGTGACGGAAGAGGAAATTGCAAAGATCGTCGCACGCTGGACGGGCATTCCGCTGGCAAAGCTGATGGAGAGCGAACGCGCCAAACTGCTCCATATGGACGATACGCTGCACAAGCGCGTCATCGGTCAGGATGACGGTGTATCGAAGGTTTGCGATGCGATTCTGCGTTCCCGAGCGGGTATCAAGGATCCGCGCCGTCCGATCGGTTCGTTTTTATTCCTCGGTCCGACGGGTGTCGGCAAAACCGAGCTTGCCAAAGCACTTGCCGAGGCGCTGTTTGACGATGAGCACGCTATGGTGCGCATTGACATGAGCGAATATATGGAGAAATATTCCGTTTCCCGTCTGATCGGTGCACCTCCCGGATATGTCGGTTATGACGAAGGCGGTCAGCTGACAGAAGCTGTGCGTAGAAAGCCATATGCCGTCGTGCTGTTTGACGAGGTCGAAAAAGCGCATCCCGATGTGTTCAATGTGCTGCTTCAGGTACTTGATGACGGGCGCATCACCGACAGCCAAGGGAGAACGGTGGACTTCAAGAACACAATTCTGATTCTGACCTCCAATCTCGGCTCGGATATCATTCTTGACGGCATCGACGGGAATGGCAATTTGTCCGAGGAAGCACGCGACGGTGTGACAGCACTTCTGCGCCGTGCCTTCCGTCCAGAGTTTTTGAACCGACTTGATGAAACGGTCTTCTTCAAGCCCTTGACGAAAACCGACATTCGCGCGATTGTCGATCTGCAGCTTGCCGATCTTGGAAAGCGTCTTGCCGACAGACAGCTGTCGCTTGCCGTTTCCGACGATGCCAAGAATCTGATCATTGAGACTGCGTACGATCCGATCTACGGTGCACGTCCGCTCAAGCGATTCATTCAGTCGCAGATTGAAACGCTGGCGGCGCGGACGATCATTGCCGAAGATCCGACACCGGGCATGACGATTTGTGTGGACGTGGCGGGCGGTGTGCTTTCTGCGTCGCTTGTGCAGGTGTAAAATCATAACGGTCATCTTCCGTGTGGAGATGACCGAATTTCTTTGTATTGATGAAAAAATCCACATAGCGTAGAATGATCTCCATGAAGCGGTTCTTGTATTTTCGATGTTTTTTGTGTATAATAATTATGTCGCGCGAACAATGCACATTTTGGAGGGATCGAAAATGATAAAACAAACGGAATTACAGCTTGGTGATACCCTACGGCGGTTACGTCGGGAGCGGAATCTGACACAGGAAACGCTTGCGTCACATCTTGGAATATCCTGTCAGGCAATCTCAAAATGGGAGCGCAGCGACGGTTATCCCGATATTACATTTTTACCGGTATTGGCGCGATATTTTGGTATTTCCGTTGATACGCTGCTCGGCATGGATGAAATCGCAGCACAAGAGCGATTGGCGGAATATAACTGTCTTTGGAAACAGAACCGTGCTGAACGACGTCATGCGGAGAATGTGGAGCTGATGCGGCAGGCACTGGGTGAATTTCCAAATCATCCGCTATTGTTGGTACAGTTATCAGCATCTTTGGAGCGGCTGGACGGTACATCAGAGGAGCGGCGCGCTCATTTGTACGAGTCAATTATGGTACAGGAACGTATTCTTACTTACTGTGATGATTCTGAGGTGCGAGGCGCGGTTATGTGGAATATCGCAGATTCTTATGACCGATACGGAGACCGTGAACGCGCACGGATGTATGCCGAAAAGCTGCCGAATCTATACAAAACACGCGAAAGCGCATTGATTCGCCTTACGGAGGATGAGGAAGAAAAGCGTTGGCTTGCTGCGGAAGCCATGGAACGGATGCAGTATCTGCTGTCACAGTTTCTGCCATGTCTGTATGGTGATCAGGCAGAGGAAAAGCTTCGGGAAATCAAAAATATCGTCTGAACAACGAAGGACTGCCGCAATCAACATGCAGCAGTCCTTGCTGTTTATATAACTTTAATTGTCTTCCATTTTCCTTTTTTGAAGCGGATATAAAAATTCGTCGATCGGAAGATCCAGTCCAGTACCATCGCAATCCATACTCCGATCGCCCCCATCGAACATCCGACACCGAGAATCAGGCTGAATACAATGCGGAACACGATCATCGATGTGACCGAAATCACCATCGGGAATCGAACATCGCCGCCTGCGCGCAGAACATTCGGCAGAGTAAACGATGCGGGCCACAAGAAGACTGCAAATCCGTTGTGAATGATAATCAGTATGAGTGCCAGCTTGCGCGCCTCATCGGAGAGATCATAGACCCGCAGAATCCAGCCGAGGTTGGAGAAAATAATGATATTGACAACCGCCGTTGCGGCATAGGTGATTTTCATCATCTTTTTCGCAAAATATTCCGCCTGTGCGGTGTCACCCGCCCCCAGACACTGTCCGACAACGGTGATCATCGCAAGGTTCATTGCCTGCCCGGCAATACAGCCCATCGCGTCCAGATTATTGGCAACGGCATTTGCGGCGATCTGTACGGTACCGAAGCTCGCAATGATCGAAACAACCAGCACACGTCCGAGCTGAAAGATGCCGTTTTCAATACCGGAGGGACATGCGATATAGAGAATCTTTTTGATAAGCGTTCCTTCCCAGCGGAAGATGGCTTTTGCACGCAGATAAACGGTGTTTTTGTCGGGCAGAAGGAGCACAAACATGACGACTGCCGCCAGCGCTCGGGAAAACAGCGATGCATATGCAGCACCTGCAACACCCATATCAAAGACAAAGATCAAAAGTGCGTTGCCGATGGCATTGGTGATGTTCATGCCGGCAGAAACGAACATCGAGATTTTTGAGTTTCCCATCGAGCGGAACAGCGCGGCACAGGCGTTGTAGACAGCAAGAAACGGATAGGAAAGCGCCGAAATACGGAAGTAGGTCAGCGCACTTGCCATGACATCGGCTTCAATGGAACCGAAGAGCAGCGCCAGCAGCGGTCCTGCAAGCAGCAGACACAGCGCGGCGATCCCGATGGAAATCAGCGTCGTTGCGGTAATCAGCTGGCCTGCCGCACGGTTGGCGGACTCGCGGTCGCGGTGACCGATATACTGCGAGACGATGACGGCACCGCCCGTGGCAAGTGCGGCTAAAATGGTGATGAGCAGATGATTGACCATGTCGACCAGCGACACGCCTGAGATCGCGGCATCCCCTTCGTGGGAGATCATCATCGTATCGACCATACCGACACCGATGGCAAGAATCTGCTCAATGATCAGCGGAACGATCAGGCGGCGCAAATCTTTGTTGGAAAAGAGCATAAAAGACAACCCGGCTTTCTGCAATGAAATATATTTTATTATATCACAATGCTCACGGAAATGGAAGAGGAAGCAGAAAAATTCTTGACAGAAAATCGGGTTTGTGGTACAATAAACAAAGATTTTGTATAGAAGGAGAAATCCTGCAATGAAGCAAAACCAACTGTTTCGCAGAGCGGCATGGATGCTGGCGGTATGTCTGATGGGTACCCTGTGTGCATGCGGCACTTCTGCGGATATACATAAAAAGAAGGAGGATTCTGTGACAGTGGAAACAATGGTACCTCTTTCAACTGTGACGGTGACCGAGCAGACGGAGGAGATCGGTTATGATTTTGTGATCGATATTCCCGCAGGACGCGATATCAGAATTTTACAGCTTTCCGATTTGCAGACGATGGAAATGGACGGTGTCCGCAACGAGAACCGCTATCATCAGATCGGCAATGCATTTTTCGGTGACAATGTTCACGACCAGCAGATACAGACATGGCGGTATGTAGAGGAAGCGATTGCGCGTTCAAATCCCGATCTGATCGTTCTCGCAGGCGATACGATTTACGGGCAGACGGACGATGACGGCTCTCAGTGGCTGGAGGTCTGCGAGAAGATGGATTCCTATGCGATTCCGTGGCTTGTCATTTTCGGCAACCATGACAATGAAAGCGCCAAAGGCGTGCTGTGGCAGATTGAACAGGTCCGTTCCTCGGAATACGGTATACTCAAGCAGGGAACGGTCACCGGCAATTCCAATTATTCCGTCGGTCTGCGGCAGGACGGTCAGTTCAAATATACGCTCTATATGATGGACACCAACGGATGTCATACCTATCCGAACAATCCCGGAGAGGGTATGATGGACGATAATCCCGACATTGCGCTGATTGCCCAGCAGGCAGGCATCTATCCGGATCAGCGGGCATGGATTCACAAAACAGGCAAGTTCATTGCAGAGCAGTATGGGGATGTACCCGCACTCGTCTTTATGCACATTCCGATTGCCGAAGCAGTGACAGCCGCACGCAGACAATATAAGGAAACCTATCAGAGTTATCCGTTCACGCCCGATCTTGCGGGTGATATGGGCATTTCGTATGAAGCGTTTGGAGGACTTGATACCGGCGGTACATTCTGGGATCTTGCAAAGACGCACGGCGTGACGGGCATGTTCTTTGCGCACCAGCATAACATTGCAACGAGTATTGTCTGGGATGGAATCCGCCTGTCCTACGGACTCAAGACCTCCACGCATGACTATCATATGCCGGAATTGCTCGGATCGCTTGTCATCACACTTGGTGAGCGTGACGGTGCACTTTCGGTTGACTATCAATACACCGCGCTTCCGTATCAGGAGTCCGGGGAAACTGTAACATATTGAGGCATTTATGAATAAAACCAAACTGAAATCGAATATCTTACTTTTGATGACCGCGATGATCTGGGGCTTTGCATTTGTTGCCCAGCGTGTCGGTGCCGATCATGTCGGCGCGATGACATTCAACGGTGTGCGCTTTGCACTCGGTGCGCTGTCCCTTGTTCCTGTCGTGCTGATCTTCGCCCGCAAAACGCCGATGGACCGCGAATGCCGCCGTCAGACGGTGTATGCTTCTCTTGCAGGCGGTACGGCGCTGTTTGTCGCGTCCCTGCTCCAGCAATGGGGTGTCGAGCTGACGCAGAGTGCAGGAAAAGCAGGCTTTATTACCAGTCTGTATACCGTACTCGTTCCTGTCATTGGCGTGCTGTTTCTGCGCAGGAAAACCGGGCTGTTTATCTGGATTGGTGCGTTCCTTGCTGTGGGCGGATTGTATCTGCTCAGTATGACGGGTGAGGAGCAGGCAGGCGTCGGTGATCTTGTACTGATACTCGGTGCGATCATTTGGGCTCTTCACATTCTGATCATCGATCATTTCAACGAAAAGCAGATCAACGCCATTGTCTTTGCGATGGGACAGTTTGCGGTCTGTGCCGTGTACAACCTGGTCGGTGCGGCGTTGTTTGAGGAAATGACGGTATCGGGCATCACCGCCGCCGGAATTCCGATTCTCTACGGCGGTCTGATGAGTGTCGGTGTCGCATACACCCTGCAGATCCTCGGTCAGCGCGGTGCGGATCCGACAGCAGCCTCGGTTATTCTGTCCACAGAGAGCATGTTTTCCGCAATTGGCGGGATTCTGATTCTTGGGGAGACGATGTCGGTCGGCGGCTATATCGGCTGTGTACTGATCTTCTGCGGTGTTGTGCTGGCACAGCTGACGCCGGATGTTCTGCGCAGAAAAAAGAATTCATAAGAAAAAGAGCGGAGATGCTGTCACAGGACGGCTCTCCGTTTTGATTTTTTCGAAAAGTTTTTGGAAATGTGTGAGATTTTGATGCGAATGTCGTGTATATGGGTGAAAGGGAAAAACAGCAGAGGAGGGAGTATATTGAATGACGAAATGATTGTCCGACTGTATTGGGACAGAGACGAGGCGGCGATTTCAGCCACGTCCGAAAAGTATGGAAAATATTGTACTTCCATTGCCCAAAACATCATCGGCGTTCGGGAGGATGCGGAGGAATGTGTCAATGATACCTATCTCCGTGGCTGGAATTCTCTGCCGCCGCACAAGCCGCAGGTACTGTCTGCGTTTCTTGGCAAAATCACAAGAAATCTGGCATTTGACCGATATAAGCGCAGTACCGCGGACAAACGCGGCGGAGGTGGGATGTCCGCAGTGCTTGATGAATTGTCAGAACTGATTTCTGACACAGAGGAAATTGAGGATGCGTTGTACGAAAAAGAACTGATCTCTGCCATCAACGCCTTTCTGGGTACCCTTTCCCCGGAAAAGAGATGCATCTTTGTCAGGCGTTATTGGTATGCAGACAGTGTTTCTGATATAGCGGTACATTTTGGAAAAAAAGAAGGCGCTGTGTCCATGATACTGGGACGTATGCGACGGCAGCTGCGCGATGATTTAACAGAGAGGGGATTTTCTGTATGATGAGAGAAACGATGTTTGATTTGATTGGCAAGATTGATGACGGATATGTAAGGGAAGCACGGGAATACCGCAGAGAACAAAAACATACGGTGCTCAAGTCCTTCTCGGCAGCAGCATGCTTCGTTCTGATTTTGATGACAGCACTTCTTGTGATTCCGAGGGTTTTTGATGATCGGGAGCCGACACCATCCCATATGACGGAAGCTTTGTTTGAATGTGCATATCAATATCATGTCAGTGAAGGCAGGTTCTCCGCTTATGTCGGCGGCAAGGTGATTTCCGAGGATCGGATCGGCGACAAGATCGAGGATGTTCTGGTGACTGCCGGATGGGTTGACACTAACCGTACATGGAGCGGATTGGAGACCCTGCGCGGAGAAGTCTACGAAATTATTGGGATTTCGTCGGAGACTGCCGCCGCACTCAAATTCATCGATCAGGGGGAAGCCGTCACCACAACGCACTATTATGTCATTCTGAATCCGATGGCGGATTTGACCTGCGTTGAAGAATATCGGATTGCACCGATCCTGCCGGATTCTGTTGGCAATGAAATGGGTGAAATCCTTCCCGAATAAATAACGAAAGAATGAAAACAGGCACGGTCCGATTGCGGGATTGTGCCTGTTCTGTTTCTGTATTTGCGGAAAATATTGTGTATTTATCATATTTTCTATTGCAAAATGTGAAAAAATAGAGTATAATGTAAATAATTGAATCTGTATAAAGAAAGAAGGCATGCATATGAAAGAAACGAAAATTTCCGATCTTCTGCACGGGCGCGGAGGCAATTACATTCTTCCGTTTTTCTGGCAGCATGGCGAGGATGCGGATACGCTGATTGCGGAGATTGATGCCATCGAAAAATCCGGCATCAAAGCCCTGTGCGTGGAGTCGAGAACCCATGAACAGTTCTGCGAGGACGGCTGGTGGGAGACGATGGATCTGATTCTGTCCGAGTGTGAGAGCCGTGATATGAAGGTCTGGATTCTCGACGATAAGCATTTCCCGTCCGGCTATGCCAACGGCATCATTCCGAAAAAATACCCCGACCAGGCGATGTGGGCGATCACCGAACGGCACATGGATGTCAGCGGTCCTCTGAAGGATGCGGCAGTCATGTACCAGTGGAAGACCGCACCTGACGATGTCCTCCTTGGTGTCATTGCCTGTAAACGTGCGCTCCATGACGAACGGCTGACAGGGGAAACCATCGATTTGTCTGCCTGTGTGCAGGACGATATGGTCTATTTTGATATTCCTGCGGGAACATGGCGTGTGTTCTTCCTCTTCAAGTCCCGCTCCGGCTTCGATCCGCATAAGATTCAGTATTGCGATAAGATCACACCGTTTGGCGGTGATGCATATCTGGAAGCGGTATATGAGCCGCATTGGGAGCATTACAGCCGCTATTTCGGCAATACGCTTGCGGGCTTCTTCTCCGATGAGCCGTGTTTCGGCAACAACGGCAGAGCGGGCTTCCGTGCGGAGCTTGGCAGAAAGTATTCCCACTTCCCGTATTCCGACGAGGTGATGGAACAGCTGTCTGAAAAGCTCGGCGATCGCGCGCTGGAAATGCTGCCGTCTCTGTGGTTTGACACCGATGATCAGACGATGCAGAAGACGCGTGTTGCCTATATGGATATTATCACGGCGCTGTATTCCAAAAACTTCACCTATAAGCTTGGTGACTGGTGCCGCGCACACGGTGTCGAATACATCGGTCATGTCATTGAAGACGACCATCAGCACATGATGACACAGAACTCCGGCGGTCACTTTTTCCGCGCGCTGGACGGACAGGATATGTCGGGTATCGACGTTGTCCTCTGTCAGATCGTGCCCGGTATGACGGATGACATCAATACTGTCCCTTGTTCCTATGACGTCTGCGATCCCGATTTCTATCATTTTGTTCTGCCGAAGCTCGGTGCGTCCCATGCCCACATTCAGGCAGAAAAGCAGGGACGTGCGATGTGTGAAATCTATGGCGCATACGGCTGGGCAGAAGGCTTGAAGATGATGAAGTGGCTGACAGACTTTATGCTCGTCCGCGGCATCAACCGCTATGTCCCGCATGCCTATACACCGAAGTTCCCCGATCCCGACTGTCCGCCGCATATGTACGCAGGCGGTACCAATCCGCAGTATACGAAATTCCGTCTTTTGATGGAATATATGAACCGCGTCTGCCATATCTTCGATGGCGGTACCCATATTGCGTCTGCCGCCATTCTCTATGATGCGGAAGTGTATTGGACCGGCGGCAAGTTCATGTACGCCGACAAACCTGCGCGTTACCTGACCGAGCATCAGCTCGATTATGATATCATTCCCGCCGATTATCTTGAAAAAGCGGAAATCCGCGGAAAGACGTTTGTGTTGTCGCAGGAGACCTATCCCGCGCTCGTTGTTCCGTATGCACAGTATCTGTCGGAGAAGACCGTTTCCGTCATTGCCCGTCTGGCGTCTGCCGGTGTTCCCGTCTTTTTCCTTGACGGCATGCCGCAGATTGTCGAAAACGGCAAAATCGTCGATATTCCGCAGGCAAAGGTGCTGGAGCTTGATGCGTTGGAATCTGCTCTGCGCGGCATTGGTACGGCGGATATGACTGTCGTTTCCGCAAACGACGCGATACGCAATCTGCGCTTCTACCATTACACGGTCGGTACGACGCAGTATTATATGCTGACAAACGAGGGCATTCATGATACCGTGCATGCGGAGATTCGTCTGGCTGCGTTCGGCGGCGGTGCTTATGCCGTATACGATCCGATGCACAATACGGCTCACCGCGCGGTCTCCGAGGACGGTGTGATTTCGTTGGATCTGCCGCCGTACGCATCGACGGTCCTCGTGTTCGGCGATCTGCCTGCATCCTTGGGTAATGTGAAACCGTCGGAGGAGCTCGTAACATCGTATCCTTTGGAGGCATCATGGGATATTTACCTTGCGACACAGGCAGAATACCCGATTTTCGCACCGTTCCGTTCCACCGATACGCTGTTCAATATCACAGGTCGTGACGGTCTGCCGCGTTTCTCCGGCCATATGCAGTACGAAACATCCTTTACCATGGATGCACCGCTTTCGCATATGCGCGTGATACTGGATCTGGGTGTTGTCGGTGAGAGCACATCGCTGCTCGTCAACGGCGTGGATATCGGCGACGCAATCATCCCGCCGTACCGCTTTGATATTACAGATGCGCTGAAAGCCGGTCAAAATTCCGTCGTTGTGGAGGTTACCAACCATTACGGCTGGGCAATGCGCGACGGCTTTTCCCGCTATCTGGCATTTGAACCGTCAGGACTGCTTGGTCCTGTTACCATTGAAATTTATCGTGTCAACGATTAAGGAGGATATACATTATGAGACGTACACACAAAAACAAAATCGCACTGTTGATGGGATGCCTGCTTGCGGTATCTGCTCTTGCTTCCTGCGGCGGCGGAGATACTTCTTCCGTGGATACCTCTGCCGATACAGCATCTGTCGGCACAACGGCACCCGCTGAAACCGAAACCACGCGGCTGACGGCTGATCTGCCTGAAGCGGATTATGAAGGCTATGTATTCCGCGTTGGACATTGGGAACATCCCGGATGGGAAAGCCGCGCCTGCCATGATATTTATGCGGAAGCGGAAAACGGCGATACCATCAATGACGCGGTCTTTGTACGCAACATTGCTGTTTTCGATCGCTTCAACTTCTCGATTTCTCTGGAAAATGTTCCGTTTGATGAACTGGTTACCCGCGTGAAGAATGCGGTTGCCGCGGGTGACGATGCTTACGACCTTGCGTATCTGCGCCTTTATGAGCAGAAGAATCTTGTCGCAGGCGGTTACTTTGTTGACTTCAATGACATTCCGAATATCGACCTTTCCAAGCCCTGGTGGGATGCCGGCTGTGTAGAATCCCTGACCGTAGACGGCAAGCTTTATCTGGCGGCTTCCTCCATTAACTATTCCGATGAAAACGCAACAGCCGGTATTCTGTTCAACAAGCAGATTGCAGCGGACTACGATCTGGAAGACCCGTATCAGCTCGTCCGTGACGGCAAGTGGACGATGGATAAGATGAAAGAGCTGTATACCGGTGTTTCCAAGGACATCAACGGTGACGGTAAGATGGGCAGCGAAGACCTTTGGGGCTTCCTCGGCGGTACAGACGTTGCGGCTTGCTTCTATATCGGCGCCGGCGGTACCGTTGTTTCCCGCGATCAGAACGGCGGTCTTTACGATTCCCTCGGCAATGACAAGAACTTTGCCATCATCGAAAAGGTGCAGAGCATCATGACCGACGAAGACAACTTCTATAACCACCATCTTGGCACACAGGCACTGGAAAAGACCGACGACAACCAGT
>JAZTZC010000089.1:0-2510 GCA_045637265.1 Eubacteriales bacterium
GATCGCGGAGATCATCGACGGTAAGAAGAACTGCTCCTTCGATTGCAGAATACCGACCAGCGTATACGCCGCACCCGTGAACAGAATCATCGGGAACAGAATCCGCAGAAGGGTCACGGCAAGTTCTGTTGTCTGTGCATCCATTCCGGCGGCGATGAGCGACAGAATCGGACGGGCAAAAACCATGCCGAGGATGGCAAGCAGACCTGTCAGCAGTAAGACAAAATTGAGAAAAATACAGGCAAACGTGTCGGCATCGCGTTCAGCGGCAGTTTTGTCCTCCCGGTCGGCAAAGCTGTTGTAGACGGGGATAAAACACCCGAGGATCGCCGCGGAAAAGAGCAGATCAAAGAACGACAGAGGAATACGGGATGCCGCGGAGAAGGCGTTTGCCTGCCATCCTGTGCCGTATGCCGATGCCATACACATCGAGCGAACGAGCCCCAGTCCTTTGGACAAAATCATCGCCGCGACCATCGAAAGCACGGTCAGAACGGCATTCTTTTTTGTGTTTGTACGGCTCATGAGGGTTTGTCCTGCTTTGTTTTATGGGTTCCGTAGGTTTCCGAGCGGCGGAATTCGTACGGAGGGATGCCGCCTTCGAGCAGATCGGGACGTTTTTGTTTGGTGCGTTCCACCGATGCGTCATATCTCCAGCGCGCGACCTTTTCGTGGTCACCCGACAAGAGGACATCGGGGATGCGCTTGCCGTGAAATTCGACAGGACGTGTATACTGCGGATATTCGAGCAGTCCCGAGGAAATGGATTCCTCCTCATAACATTCGGGAGAGGCAAGAACGCCGTCGATCATGCGGGCGACACAGTCCACAACGATACAAGCAGGAATCTCCCCACCGGTCAGGACATAGTCGCCGATGGAAATTTCTTCATCGACAATTTCTTCAAGCACTCGTTCGTCAATGCCTTCGTAATGTCCGCAGAGAAAGACGAGATTATCGTAGGCAAGCAGTTCACGTGCCTTTTCCTGCGTGAAGACCTTGCCCTGCGGTGACATGTAAATGACACGGCGGCGAACATCGGGTTTGTCCGACTGGGCATCGACAATGCCTTTATAGCAGTTATAAACGGCAGGAGCGGCTAAGAGCATACCTTTTCCGCCGCCGGCAGGTGTTCCGTCAACACGCCGCCATTTATCGGGCGACCAGTCACGGATGTCGTGCGTGCGGATGTCGATATAGCCGGCAGATGCCGCACGTCCGATGATACTTGTTCCGAGCACAGTATCGACAAGCTCTGGGAACAGCGTCATGATATCAAATCTCATGCGGTTCCTCCTCATGCGGTTCCGGTCCGTCGGATTTTCCGTCACCCCAGACAGCTTCCGTGAACATGCCGGGGATCGGACGGACATAAATGCCCGTCGGCGGATCAAGACGGATGATGAAATGCTTGACGGCGGGAAGATAAACGGGACCTTTTTTGGTGCGGACTTCATAGAGGTCGTTTGCCGGGTTTTCGATGATGTTGGTGAGTATTCCGTATTTGGTGCCGTTGTCGGCATCGATGACGGGCGTTCCGATCATATCGGCAATGAAAAAGTCACCGTCGGCAAGCGGGATATCCTCGCGTGCGGCATACAGCACACGCTCTTTGTAGCGGGCACCGTCCTCGGGATTTTCCACGCCCTTGATGCGGAGCAGGCAGAAGCGTCCGTGCATGCGGACATCGGAGATGGAAACAGGCTGTTTGCCTGCGTCATCGAGATACAGTGTTTTGATTTTTTTGACGGTATCGGGGGAATCGCACCACAGATCGAGCTTCAGGTCGCCGCGGATACCGTGGGTATTGATGATTTTTGCGATTTCAAGATATGGTTTCATCGGATTGCATCCTTTATATTATCTATATTTCTATATATTATATCACAGAGTTTGATTGATTGTATGAAATAATTGTGAACAATGGAAAATCGTGGGACAGAAATGCGAGATTTTCGGGTGAGAAATGCGCAGATGATGCCGCAAAAGAGACAGGAAACGAAAAAATTTCAAATTTTTCTGACAAAAATATGAAAAACTCTTGACAGGAGAGAAAATTTACGATATAATATTACTGTGATGCAATGTCATCAAATGCATTGCTGTTGCGAGGGGAGGGATTACAGATGGCAGAGGTCAGAGTCAAGGAAAATGAAACACTGGACAGCGCGCTGCGCCGTTTCAAGAGACAGTGTGCAAGATCCGGCGTACTCACCGAGCTTCGCAAGAGAGAGCATTACGAAAAGCCCAGCGTAAAGCGTAAGAAGAAGTCCGAAGCTGCAAGAAAGCGCAAGTACAAGGGTTAATCGTAAGTGATCTTTCGAAGATCTGATTGCGAAACAACAAATCAGGAGCTGTTCAAAACGGCTCCTTTTTGTTTTCTCAAAAACCATAGAAAAGATCGGTACTGCCGCAGGAGTCCCTGTAACAGTACCGATTTTTTGCATCAATTCGCAAGATAATAAGTACGCAGAGCGTCAGCCAGTGCAGGGGTGATGGCCTCGCGTGTG
>JAZTZC010000090.1:0-3525 GCA_045637265.1 Eubacteriales bacterium
GTTCCGTTCTCCGGCTCCGCAAAGGATACCGCACACAATGACTTCTCCGACAAGCCCTCCATGTCCGGTTACGCAAGCGATGCTTACGATGCACTCATCGAAGAAGCATACGCAGCTGAAACCCGTGACGCTATGGCAGCAAAGCTCGTCGAAGCAGAAAAGCTGCTGATGACCGATTGCCCGATCATCCCGCTCGTCTTCAACAAGGACACCTACATTTACAACTCCGAAGTTCTCTCCAAGATCGAACCCAATGTTCAGGGTATCAGCGTCTTCACCAAGATGAAGATGAAGGACTTCGAGCTGTACGAACCTGTTGAAACGCTCGCTCCCGAAGATGCAGCAACTGCTGAAGTTGAACCCGCAGCATAAATCAAACATTCATCCGAAAGATGCAAGTACATGCTTGCATCTTTCTTTTTTGCATAGTTTGCTCCACATCGGAAATACTGACAGATACTACAACCAATCACAAGGAGCAGCGTATGAACAAAACCTTCAAGCAGTATCTGTATACCGATATGGCGGCAGAGCTTTATAAGTCCGTACAGTCAGACAATCCACGGAAACTTCATCCGACAGGAAATCCTATCCATGACAGCGGTTTGGATTATTCCGAGCAATACTGGGGCGCTATTCGGCGCGAAAAGCTGGTGATCGCCGATGAAGAAGCATCTTCCCTGCTCGGAAAAACCATTGGCACCTATTATACGATTCATACAGGCGATCTCCGTCTGCTCTCTGATGACGATATCGATGCCTGCCGATCTGCCCTGCGCACCTCCCTGCTCGATGCAATTTCCCAACTCTGTCCCGATTTCAAAATCCCGGACGACAAAAGGGAAAACAATATGATCGGCGGTGTCCGTGCCGACGCAGGCTTCGATAAGGGATCCGTTCTGCGCACAACGATCGACGATCCGGGCGAGAATGCCTGGGACAGACTCGCAGTATCTCCGGAATGGGATCAGGGTGCACATCTGCATCCTGTCCCGCCAGCGAAAAAGTGTGATGACTCTGCCGCAGAATCCGTCATCCCGGAAGGCGAACCCTTTTTGAAGGATACCGACGACCGTACCGCTGTTACGGATATCCCGCCGGCACCGCTGTCAGAACAGACACCGATTCGCCCGATCACCATTCTTGTCGTCGGACTTGGCAATCCGGCTCTCACGACCGATGCACTCGGACCGCGGTGCGTCTCTCATCTTCGCGTGACCCGTCATATCGTCAGTACGGCAGACCATACGGACAGCCTTTCATTCGGAGATCAGATTCATCGCCTTTGTGCCATCACCCCACTCGTTCTCGGGAAAACCGGCATTGAAACGCTGGAGCTGGTACGCGGTGCTGTTCATGCGGTACAGCCAGATCTTGTTATTTTGACAGATGCCCTTGCCGCCTCCGAGCTTGGCTCTCTGACAAAAACGGTGCAGATTTCCACCACAGGTATTCATCCGGGCGGCGGTGTCGGCAACAAACGTCAGCCGCTGGACAAAGACACGCTCGGCGTTCCCGTTTTAACCATCGGCGTTCCGACCGTCATCGCGGCATCCACATTGATCTACCGAGCGCTGGAAGGTGCCGGTATTCTTTCGGATGATGCATCGGATGACGCACAGAACCACATTCTCCACAGTGCACTTGCCAGCGCCGATGTCGGATATGTCGCACCAAAGGACATCGACGAATCGGTGACCGCGTTTTCTCGTCTGATTGCAGATACCATCAACGAACTGACCCTCGGCACCGCACTTGCATCCTCCCTTGACCGCGGATTCTGAATCTGCGAAAAATTTTTCCATGACGGTTCTATCCGCCTTCCCGTCTGCATATATATGGTATCACAGCCGGACTGCAAAATGAGAAAGGAGACAGAAAATCATGGATACAAGCAGACAAACACGCCATGCATCCGCCAATCCGATTCTGCGATCTGTCCGCATATATTATCAGAGTTTTCTTCTCCATCTTCTCCTCAGTCTGAGCGTCACGGCTCTGCTTCTGCTCAGTGTGATCGCACTCGACACCTATCTTCCGATGGCGATCGGGATGATGAATACCGCCGTCATGCTGCCACAGCATCCGAAATCTGATCAGAATATCAAAGCTGTCCTGTCACAGATGGTGTTTGAACAGTCCGTCTATACGCTGTCCGATGAAGCAGATGCATATTTTTCATACACTGATACCGTAAAAATACCAAATCGTACCAAATCATATCCTGCAGCAGAGAAATTTCTTGTAATCAAAGACGCTGCCGTCCCGCTCGGACATCCGATTCTGGACAGCACTCCTGCACCCATGATTTGCCCATCACCATCTGACAGCGCAGAAATTCCCGACAGTCACATCGCCATCCGTGCTGTCGATCTGTCTCAAACCGCGCAATTCAGTGAGGCAAACGGCGGCATCCTGTTTTCCAATCAGACGGGCTATGCCATTCGCGCGCTGCCCTATTTATCTGCTGTATACCCAATCGATGCACCGACTCTGCCTGTGATGTCAACCGCAGACCGTTCGAGCGGTCCGCTTGTACTGATACTGCACACCCACGGTACAGAAGCGTATGCGCCCGACGGTGCGGAGTCGGTGCCCTCCGATTATCCGTACCGCTCGGACGATATCACGGAAAATGTCGTTTCGGTCGGCGCCGTGCTTGCAAGAACGCTGACCGATGCGGGCATTCCCGTTTTGCATTGTGAGACGATGTTTGATGCGGCTTCCTATCCAGATTCCTACAATCTTGCCGCCGCGTACATACGGGAAACGCTTGCCGCCCATCCATCGATTCAATATGTGTTTGACGTCCACAGAGATGCTCTGCAGGCGTCAGACGGCAGTATGCTCCGCCCGGTCACAAGAATCGGGGAGGAAGTCTGTGCGCAGGTCATGAGTGTCGTCGGGACAGACAGCGCCGGTGCCTATTATCCCGATTGGCAAAAACGGCTGACCGTTGCCGTTCATTTGCAGAAACGGCTGAACGATGCTTACCGTGCATTCACCCGTCCGATCAATCTGCGCACGGCGACCTTCAACGCCCAATATGCCGCAGGATCCCTTCTTCTGGAAATCGGTGCGGCAGGCAACAGCGCAGAGGAGGCTCGCTCTGCCGCGTATCATCTTGGAGTCGTATTGTCAGAGATGATTCTGAACCCCTGATGTCCTTCAATCCGCGGGATAATCGGATTCTGCCGCCGAATTGGGCGTGGGTACAGTAAAATCATCCGGCAAAAGATCGGCAGGACGCGACGGTACAGATGGTTCTGCGGGTGTCGTTTCGGACGGTACTTCCATCGGCGGTAATACAGCGTCATTATCGGGTTCGGGTTCTGTCGGCATTTCGCCATCTGCGTCAACCGGCGGAAAACAGGACAGTGCGTCGGCTGAAACAGGACTTGGGAAAATCGATGTACCGGACAGCATACCCGAATAACAGCAATCTGTTACGGGGATGGCGAATCGTACACCCTCGATATGCACACAGCGTGCCTGATCGTAGACATACGTATTCAGTGGGCGATC
>JAZTZC010000091.1:0-8413 GCA_045637265.1 Eubacteriales bacterium
CAACGAGGGCACCTTGACCCCCGCCTTTGATTCGACCGGCTTCCGCTGCTTCCACACCGTCTGTATCGGTCCCGAAAAGGAAAACGGCAACGCATACGAGCAGAATCAGAAGTTTGATTCCGCGCGCGTCAAGTCACAGGAAGAATATCAGCCGTATCTGGACCAGCTCCATGCCGACGGTCAGATGACGGTCTACTGCCACCCCGAATGGTCGTCGACCCCCGCACGTTATTTCTCGAAGCTGAAGGGCAACTTCGCAATGGAAATCTGGAACTCCGGCTGTGCCATCAACATGGACATGGATATGGACGCTGCTTACTGGGATGAAATTCTCGGTCAGGGCATTCGTCTGTGGGGTGTTGCATCCGACGACGGACATACGATGAATCACCACTGCAACGGCTGGGTGCGTGTCCGTGCGGCTTCCCGTTCCGTTTCCGATATTCTCGCCGCGCTGAAGGACGGCAAGTTCTATTCCTCCTGCGGTCCCGAGATTTACGACTTCTACTACGATGACGGCAAGGTCGTCGTTCTCTGCTCCGATGCTGCAAAGGTTCGCCTCCATGCAGACAAACATCCGACCCGCGTTGTCCGTTCCGCCGACGGCACACTGACCCGTGCGGAATTTGACATTGGAACCGGCTACAGCTACGTCCGTGCGACCGTCATCGACAAGGACGGCCGTCACGCCTGGACCAACCCCATTTTCCTGAAATAAAGAAAGGACACCAAAATGAACTCTTACGTTTTTGATAAGCTCCCCTGCGGCTGTGAAATCACGGCATACGAAATCGGCAATGACATCGTCCGCGCAACCATCCTCAACTACGGCGGCATCATCCAGAAGCTTTATTACAAGGGCACCGACATCATCGGCGGCTACGATACGCTGGAAGGCTATCAGGTCTCCGACGGTTATCAGGGCGCGCTCATCGGCCGTTACGCAAACCGTATCCGCGGCGGACGCTTCACGCTGAACGGTGTTGATTATCAGCTGGCGCAGAACGAATCCGCACGCGGCAACCATCTGCACGGCGGCAATATCGGCTACGATCAGAAGATGTGGGCAGTCGAGTACAAGCAGGACTGCGACGGCGAGCATCTCATTCTGACGCTGACCGATGAAGACGGCACGGAAAACTACCCCGGTACCGTCAATGTCAAGGTCACCTACTCCGTCTGCGGCGAGGACTTCTCCATTCATTACGAAGCAACCTCCGACAAGGATACCCCCTTCAATATGACCAACCACGCATACCTGAACATGAACGGCATCGCAGGCGGTCAGATTTATGACCAAACCCTGCAGGTCAACGCCGACTTCATGTCCAAGGTAGACGAGCTGCTCATTCCCGTTGACAAGATTCCCGTCGACGGTACGGCATTTGACTTCCGTACGCCCAAGCTGCTCTCCCGTGAGCTGATGTTCTGCGACGACGAACAGATGCAGCTCGGTGCAGGTCTTGACCACAACCTGTATATCACGACCGACGAAGCAACGCTGTATCATGGCAAGAAGCTCGCAAAAGCTGCTGTCTTTGCAGGCAAGCTCGGCGCGCTGACCCTCTATACCGACAAGCCGTGCGTTCAGTTCTATGCCGGCAACTTCATGGAAGGCGATTACCCGTTCAAGGGCGGTTTGAAGCGTGAGAGAAACGGTGCGCTCTGCCTGGAAACCCAATTTGCTCCCGACGGTCCCAATCGCGGTGAAGCTATTCTGAAAGCCGGAGAAAAGTACGACTATACCGCACTCTTCCGCTTTGACGCATAATCGAAAAACACAGAGGGATGGTGCAATGCCATCCCTTCCCCATATTGTATTTCCACCGAAAGGAGAACTCTCATGAAACAATTCTTCAAACGTACCCTGCTTGCACTGACCTCAATGCTGCTGCTCGTCGGATGTACCTCGGGTACTGAACCCGCACAAACCGATGCATCCGATGCCGTCGACACAACAACAGAAGCCGTCACGGAAGCACCTTTGACTCCCGCCGTCCCGCCGTCTGATACGCAGATTGCAGACCATGAACCCGTTTTGCTCTGGTCCGAGGACAATATCCCGTATCTGATTGAAAACGATGAAAAGGGGCTCTTGCCAACCATCCGTGCTTATCTGTGTGACGGTGCCGACTCTGCCGTCGTCATCTTCCCCGGCGGTGGTTATTTCCAATTGTCCGATGTCAGCGAAGGCGTGGACATTGCAAAAGCATACAATGATGCCGGCTACTCCGCATTCGTCGTCAATTACCGCTATGAGCCGTATGACGGTCGTGCAACGCTCGCCGACGGTCAGCGCGCGGTACAGTATGTCAGATATTTTGCAGAGGACTTCGGCATCGATCCCGATAAGATCTCGCTTTGCGGCTTTTCCGCAGGCGGACATCTGTCGGTCATGGTGGCAGAGCATCCCGTGACGGAAAACCTCGTCGGGGATGTCATCGGCGAAGTCCGCTCCACACCCGATGCGTGTATTCTTGCGTATCCCGTCACAACGCTCGGCGAGGGTACCTTTGAAACGATGCCGCGTATCTTCCTTGGTGAGAATCTCGGCAATGCAGAGGAAACGGCAATGTATTCCTATCCACACGCCATCGACACCATGCCGCCCACGTTTGTTTTCTACTCGGTTAAGGATCAGTTTGTCAACTTCGAGGCAAATTCCATCGCCTTTGCCGACGCGATGACAGCAGCAGGACGCGATGTCACGATCACCGCATATGAGGACGGCGGTCACGGTATCGGTCTTGGCACACAGTATAAAGATTATTCCCGCTGGCATGCGGATTCCGTTGCGTTCCTTGAAAACCACGGATTCTGATATTCTCTCAAAAACACTTCGGCGCACCTGTCAAAACCAATGACAGATGCGCCGTTTTTGTATGGATTTAAGGCAGTACCGCACAATTCGCGGCTTACACCTTGATGGCACATCTGCTTGCATCTTTTCCGTCATTCGTCACAAAAATTCATGTATCGTTTCAAACGATGCGGCAGAGGATCGACTATGCGCGCGAATTTTTGTTAGGGCTTGTAAGCCCGTACTGACAGAAAAATCTGCCGGCGCATCTGCGCCATCAGAATTGTGCGGTATTGCCTTAATAACCTTCCCCAAGCACCAAAATCTCCTCGGGAATCGCAATGTATTCCAGTGGATCCACCGTGACATGATCGCGGCGGAATTCCAGATGCAGATGACTGCCGGAGGAGTTTCCTGTCGAGCCGACATAGCCGATCAGCTGTCCTTTCTGCACAACATCGCCCGGCTTGACAACCTGCTTGATCTGATGCGCGTAGACTGTTTCCACATTGTCCGCATGGCGGATACGCGTCATATAACCGTAGGAGGAAGTAAATGCCGCAAACACAACCACACCGCCGTCGGCAGCATAAATCTCGGTGTATGCCGGTGCAACGATATCGAGTCCCAGATGGAAGTCATACACACCCCAGAGGTCACGTCCCCCGTAGCCGGAAGAAACATAGGTATTCTTCAGTGCCAGCGGATTTTCCGGCATGTATGGATTGCCATTTTCGTCAAGCGGAAGCTCGTCGTCGGGAAGAGGCGGCAGCGGCCAGTCAAAGGTTCCCGTCGAAACACCGTCGGGCAGCGGGTACAAGCCTTCATAGGAAACCGCACTGACAGGCTCACGGACAACGGTTCTCGACTGTTCCTCACGGGCAAGCTCTGCCCCCGTTTCGGGATCGTACCAAATCCGATAAGACACCTGCGCAAGACCGTCGGCACCGGGTGAGATCATTGTGCGGATGCCGTCAAAATTCTCATCATTGGGCACAAGCGTTGTTTCGTAAG
Organism: Eubacteriales bacterium; assembly: GCA_045637265.1. Lineage (GTDB taxonomy): Bacteria > Bacillota > Clostridia > Oscillospirales > CAG-272 > RGIG3925. The sequence goes on from JAZTZC010000091.1 coordinate 3,815, forward strand.
GAATCCGTTCTGCCGCCGTTTCCGTCATGGATGCCGTTACCAAAAACATCGGATACGGTGTATCCTGCGCTGAAAGCATGGCGGTGGTCAGCGACTCCGTATCCATCAATACCGACTCGGCAATCCACGCGGATTCCAAAGAAAAGGTCGGAACAACGGACAGCGTCGTCCCCGTCGGCAGAACCTCCATATACCGTTCTCGCAGGATATCTTCTGCCATGCCGACCGCGGTCAGAATTTCCGCTTCTGTCACAGCACCGACGGCATCGCCGTTACCATCTTCTGCCGACACGTCTCCGATCAGCCGATAGGCACGGACATAACCGTCTGTCGCCTGTGCAAACAAGGCATCATACACATCATCGGCAGAGAGATATGAGACATCCCCGCGTATCTGCTCATTTTCACAGCGGTACAGCGTCGTGTCCGTATCCAACATCTCATGAAGGCGTAAATCCTCACGCACGCGTTCCATCTGTTTGGATGCCGTATCTTCATGCTCGAGATAGCCGATGGCAGTATCGTCGATATACAGCATGACAGCCTCGCTCGTTTTCAAAAACGGCAGCAGCACAGCCATGCAGAGCACCGCAAAGACCGCAAGCATCACAGCCATCATGCCGAGCGGCATAGAATGGGAGCGTTTCTTCTGCGGTGCGGCAGAAAATGTTCGCTCTGCGGAAAACGCATCATCCGCGAATCGGGTTACGGCAGGGGCAGATGCGGCAGGCTGCGCAACAGCTTTCGGTTCGGGAGGGGTTATCACCGTTTGCGGAGGCGGCACGGGACGTTGTGGCTTCGGAGCGTCAGCAATCGGCGGAACCGATACCGCCGCAGGTACGGTCTGCAAAACCGGCTCTTCTTTTTGTGTCATTCCTTCTTCCGTAGTACGGGGAGGCTCCTGCGGTGGTTCCGATGCTGTGATCGGTGCCGCCGCTGTCCCATTCGGATTTCCCATCGGAACCGACCGAACGGCGCGCCGTCTGTGTGTGGTCTGCTCCTGATTTTGGGTTTTCTGTTGGTCTTCCATAGAATAAATTCCTTTTCGGATCAATCAATCGATTGTATTAGCTTTTATATTATACTAAAAACAGCGCAGAAAATCAAGTCTTTTTCCGCCTTTCTTGCATTTGGGCGTTGTAATTTGCCGCAATCTATGGTAAAATAATGGTATCAATCCCCAAAAAGAGAGGAATCGTCATGAAAAAACTATTCGTTGTTGACGGCAACAGCATCATCAACCGCGCCTATTACGGTATCCGTCCGCTGACCACCAAGGACGGCATCCACACCAACGCGGTATACGGCATGATTACGATGCTCGAAAAACAGCTGGACGCGGTCAAGCCCGACATCTGCGTCATTGCCTTTGACAGAAAAGAGCCGACCTTCCGCCACAAGGCATATGCCGAATACAAGGAAGGCCGCCATGCATCCCCGAATGAATTGCGTATGCAGTTCCCGTACGCAAAGGAATGTGCCGCGGCGATGGGCTTCACCGTTGCGGAACAGCCCGGCTACGAAGCAGATGACATTCTCGGTACCCTTTCGGCACAGGCGGTCGACAACGGGTATGAAGCGTATCTTCTGACGGGTGACCGCGATGCACTGCAGCTCATCGGCGACAATGTCACAGTCCTGCTTGCGACCAACAAGGAAACCGTCGTCTTCGACCGTGCAAAGTTTTTTGAGGAATACGGTGTCACGCCGGAGCAGTTTGTCGATGTCAAGGCGCTGATGGGTGACTCCTCGGACAACATTCCCGGTGTTGCGGGTGTCGGTGAAAAGACCGCGCTCAAGCTCATCTCCGAATATCACGATCTCGACGCACTGTATGACGGACTGGACGACAAGAACATCGCCAAAGGCGTCAAGGCAAAGCTGACTGCCGACCGCGAAAACGCCTTCTTCTCCCGTATGCTGGCGACCATCGTCCGCGACGCACCGCTGGACAACGCCTTCTCCACGCTGAAATCCCGTGCAGAGCTGGAGGACCGTCCCGCGCTTCGCGAGCTGTTCATCAAGCTCGAATTCTCCGCGCTCATCAAGCGTCTGAACCTCGACTGCGGTATGGACGGTCTGCCCGCATGTCCCGTGAACACTGATGAAAGCACAGCAACACCTCTGCCGACAACACCTGTGCAGACCGACAGTGCCGCGCTGTGCGCACTTCCCGCAGAAAAACCGCTTGCCCTTGCGGTCAGTGAAAACGGCGAGGCGCTGTATGTCTCCGACGGCGAGACGCTGTATGCCTGTCCGCTGTCCGACGGCGGGATTGCGGAGTTCCTTGCCGCACGGCAGTTTGTCGCCCACGACGCAAAACAGCTTTATCACACCCTGCACAATGCAGGAATCGCCATTCCGAAGATCGTCTTTGACACAATGCTTGCAGGCTACGTCATCAATCCGTCGGAGAGCGACTACAACACCCCGAAGCTCGCCGTGCAGTATTTGGACACTGTCATTCCCGACGGCGCACACGAGGCATCACAGGCGGCGGTGACAGCACGTCTGTACCCTGTTCTGCACGACAAGATCGTCTCCGACGGCATGGAGCGACTGTATGACGACATCGAGCTTCCGCTTGCCGAGGTGCTCTTCCGCATGGAGGTCCGCGGCTTCCGTGTCGACATCGACGGTCTGACGGAATACGGTGCTCTGCTCGGTCAGATGTGTGAGCAGTATATGGAAAACATCTACGCCGCAGCAGGGGTGGTCTTCAATGTCAACTCACCGAAGCAGCTCGGGGATGTGCTGTTTGACACGCTCGGTCTGCCGTGTCCGAGTGCCAAGCGCTCAACCAATGCTGAGGTACTGGAAAAACTGCGCCCCTACCATCCGATCATTTCCGACATTCTCGAATACCGTCAGGTTGCAAAGCTGAAATCGACCTACACCGACGGTCTTGTCAAGGTAGCGGGTGAGGACGGACGCATTCACTCCTCGTTCAACCAGACCGTTACCGCGACAGGTCGTCTTTCCTCGACCGAGCCGAATCTGCAGAACATTCCGATCCGTACAGAGCTCGGACGGCAGCTGCGTAAATACTTTGTCGCCAAGGACAAAAACTACGTTCTGATCGATGCCGACTACTCGCAGATCGAGCTTCGTCTGCTTGCCGCGATTTCCGGCGACGAAACGATGACGGAAGCGTTCAAAAACGGCACCGACATTCATACCGTCACCGCATCCGAGGTCTTCCGTGTGCCCAAAGAAGCGGTCACATCCGAAATGCGTAAGCGCGCCAAGGCTGTCAACTTCGGCATCGTCTACGGCATCGGCGATTATTCGCTTGCGATGGACATTGGCGTTACGAAAAAGCAGGCGGGCGAGTATATCGACAGCTATCTGAAAACGTATCCCGCTGTTTCCGCGTATTTACAGAACATTGTCAAAACAGCAAAAGCCGACGGCTATGTCACAACCCTTTACGGCCGCCGCCGCTATATTCCCGAGTTGACCGCATCGAAGAAAATGCTGATCGCATTCGGAGAGCGCGTCGCCATGAACAGTCCGATCCAAGGCTCTGCCGCCGACATCATCAAAGCGGCGATGGTCAATCTGGAACGGGAACTTTCCGCATCGGGTCTTGATGCGCGTCTGATTTTGCAGGTGCACGACGAGCTGATCGTCGAGTGTCACAGCGACTGCATGGAAGAAGTCAAGGAAATTCTCAAGCGAGTCATGGAGAATACGATTGATCTGACCGTCCCGCTGACCGTCGATGTACAGGCTGGAGAAAACTGGTTTGATGGACACTAATCTCCAAACACCTCCTCCGCACTGATATGGAAATATTCCATAAGTCGAAAAACAACCTCACTTGAAATCCTCGGCATCACACCATTCTCCAGTTTGTTCAGACTGGATGGGCTGATGCCGAGAATTTTTGCCATTGCGGTTTTGGTGAGGTGATGTTCTGCACGAAGATGCTTTACGGTCATGCAGAAATGTTCCAACTCTGATTTTGACATATTGATAACTCCTTTTGTTCATTCATCACCGGTGTATCAAGATGATACACGATTCAGATGATGTTGTCTACAAACAAAGTGTTATCACATTGGCATTTTTCTTGAATTTCTAAACTTTTTTCGAAGATACCCAATATATCCCACCCAAAAACCCTTTGCAAAGATGCACAAAGCCGCCTTCGCTGTTCGTACTGCAACATCTGCGCGGATATCATAACAATCCCGCCAGAGCAAGCGTAGGTCTGCTGCCGCTTCGTACCTCATGGTTCACAGAGCATATCATGCGGCAGCCGAACCGAAGCGCAGGCGCGCCTTTTGGGTTACTTTTTCTCGCGCGGGAGAAAAAGTAACATCCCCTCGGGCGGGGCAGACGGTTGGTTTCGCACTTTCCCAAAGCGTGGGGATACCATTACCCTACGCGGTATTTGTAATCGCCATCAAAAAATCCACGGAACACAGTAATGTAATGTGCCCCCTGTCAAGTAGACAGACTAAAAAACAAAAGAATTTACAAATTGAATAGATACTTTGATCTCCCCCTGCTGCGCAGCAGGGGGAGATTTTCGTCACGCGGCGGTAGCGAAGTAATACTCACATGGTGTCATACAATTAAGTCGCTTTTGGT
>JAZTZC010000092.1:0-18804 GCA_045637265.1 Eubacteriales bacterium
ACGGATAACTTCGGTTTCACGCATGAGCCGCGACGAGGAAACACCGCTGAATGCCTGCAATCCCATCACCACACGGTTTCCCATTTGGACAGCGTTATTCGCAACCGTACACAGCCAACTCTCGTCCATTCCGAAGCTCATGGAATACGCCATGGGACAGATATAGTCGTATAATGTCGCGGCATCCCGGTAATCCTGCCCGTAATGCAGATCGGCAAATGCTTCATCATAGGCTCCCTCCGGCATGGTGGCGGCACTGATAATCAGATTCTCACGCACAGACCGCGCCGCCGCAATCACCGATGCCGCGTAATCACAAACCATGGTTCTCCGATACTCGGCAATGAGCCGGGCATCCCGATCACCGTTTCTGTAGGCATTGAAGATGCAGGAACTGTCCGCCGGCTGTCCGCGGTAACCGAAGGTTGTTTCCATCAACTCCCGAATCCGTCCGATATCGGCACCCATGGCTGTCAGCGCGTCAATATCCTCCTGACTCCATCCGTTCGCCAGATGATTGTACCGGATGTAATCAAAATGCAGTCCGTCGATATCATATGCCGCAAGCTCTGCCGCAATATCCGCCATATGTGCCCGGTAACCGGGATCGTACGGATTGATATGCGCATTGTCCCGCGCGTTGACGTAATGCCACATGCCTGCATCAGGATGCGCGGCTTTGTATGCGGCATCCTCCAGATTGCATATCCATGCATGCAGGCGGATGCCGTGCGTGTGTGCGGCGCAAATGGCTTCACTGAGGATATCCCTGTCATCGCGCAGAAGAAGATCGGTATGCTTTGTCCGCAAATACGCCAGTTTTCCGGCAGTTCCCTTGACCAAAAGATATACATCGGTAATTCCCATCTCCGCACAGCGTGACAGCACTTTCTCAGCACCGTCAGAACCCGCATTGGCAATGGTGTCGCTCCACATCCACTCTCCCGTAATACGAGCGGTGGTTGAATTTTGCTTCATGTCAGATTTTCTCCTCTCGAAATGGATTTTGAGAATATTATACCATAAAATTTCAGATTTTTCAATCGAAACAAAAAGAAACCGCTGAAATCAATTTTCAAATTGGACAAACAAATCAATCTAATTTTGTGAATTTCAGAATTTGAAATAATATCACACACATTGTTTACAGATAAGTCCTGACGGGATGCCGATTTAGGTGTACCATCAGGGCTTTTTCGTATAAGTGCCGACATGAATCTGTAAACTGCTGCTATTTATTGAAAAATTACCGCAGTATTTGCCATTTTTACGCTCTCCATTATGAGTGAGTTTATTATTTACATTAGGTATAACATATTCATCTCCAAACGAAAACTATTGACTCTGAAAACATATTCGCGCCCATGTGTCAGGACGGCATGCTGCTTCCCAAAGGGTTCATATGGGAAGACGGTGCCAAATATAAGATTGACCGAGTACGCCATGCAGCACCTGTGGCATCGACCAAGGCCGGTGGCAGGGGAATTCGGTATAGCGTTGTTATTGGTGGACAGGAACAATTTCTGTGCTGAAAGGAAGATGACGTTTCCCGTGATGTTGGATATGACCTTCACCCCAAAACAGGCGGTATACGGATATATGCCAAAACCCGTCGGTGCTGTAATGGTCAACAGCCCCGGACGGGTTTGTCATGATCTGTATGTGTAGTACAAGGAACCGGATTCTTTGTTATATCAGCCCAATAGGAGCTTTTGCACTGTATAATATGCCATCTTTGGTGCTCCCGGCGAGTAATCCGCATTCGTATTGACGATACCGAAATGAGCCTCTCCACTCCAACTGTCATCGGTTTCGATATTCGGTTGATCCATCAACTCGTAAATGATGACTCCGAGCATGCGGTCAGATTCATATGCATCTATCATACGGAGGAATGTGCTCAGCCATTCCGCTTGCTGTTCTTCTGTATAGGGTCCATCGTTGGCGGGATAATTGCATTCGGCAACCATGAAATCGTATCCGGGATAGCGGGCAGCCATGGTGTCAAAAAACTGTGCATGATCCCATAGATCAATCTCATAGATATCAAATGCGATGATATCCCATGAAAGTCCTGCTTCGATATACCAGTCAAGCATGGGATAATGACGGGAGCCGATGTTGACAACCAGCTTGGCATCGGGTGCTGTTTCACGGAAGGCTGATATGGCAGCACTCATTTTTTTGACGCAGATTTCGACCCGTTCAGGATTATAATACCCTTCGGACATACCGGTCCAGTCACTGCTGTCGTAAAAGGTGTTCTCATCTGTTTGTGCACACCAGACGTCGGTCTCATTGAAGATTTGGAAAAAGTCAACACAGTCGGAAAGCTGTTTTGCCGCGTAGACCATTCGGTCATGAATCTCCAATTCTGTTCCGTGCATATTGTCAAGTGCGAGCATGACCTTCATGCCGTGGCTGTGACAGGAATCAATGATGGTTCTGATATAGCCGATCATCGAAAGGTCTGTTGGATTGTAATTGATGCGGTATATATTGCATCCAAGTTCTGCCGCAAGACGTATATATGTTTCTGTATGCGCCGCACCGTAGGCCTTATATCCTTTATGATGGGCGTTGATTCCGATCATGCGGTTTTGATTGCGTCGATTCATCTTTTGTAACCTTCTTTCTTGCTTGCAATTTTGTTTGTCAGATGCAGATAGAACACAGACGCATCAAACGATCACGAAATGTCCGATGCGTTTTTACGGTAATTCTTTCTGAATTGAAACGGTGTTATTCCGAACTTATTTGTGAATGCATGATAAAACCCCGATTTTGCAGGAAAGCCAACCTGCCGGACGATCTCATCGACGGTCAGCGTAGTTTCCGTCAACATTTTAACGGCGGCGGAAAGACGGCGTTCCGTAATCTGATCGTGAAAGGATTGACCGTACCGTTTTTGACAGATGCGGTCCAGCTGGCGCGTGCTGATGAATAATATCCCGGCAATCTCCGTGCGGGTCAGATGCGTCATAAACCGGGAATCGATGAGGTATTCCAGTTCCGCAATGCGCGTGATATTTTCGAAGGATTCCGGTTCATCTGCTGCAGACGGAAGCGGAAACTCGGAAAAACCGCACAATACGGTTCGAGTGAGCAGAGTCAGTGTTTCCAGCGCAAGAAACTCGGGCATTACGGTTGCGGAACGGCTGAACATCATCCTCCACAGATCGACAATCTCCGGCTGACTGCGCAGAATAAGTGGCTGTGTGCTGTCTGTGAGGGGCGCCAGGCAGCGTTGAAGCTCCGACGGTGCTTTTGTTGATAATCGAATTCCGAACCCGCAAAATTGGTTTACGTTGGTTGGTGTGATACAGACATGCGGGATGTTTGGAGGAATAAACAATATATCTCCTGCTGTCAGGCATGCCGATGTGTGTTCCAGATTGATCTGTATGGAGCTGTCGTAACAGATAAACATCTCGCCGTGTGCATGGGTATGCAGATTGTATCGGATCAGCTGCTCCTGCAGTTCGTTTTGTTCATCGCTGCTGTGGATATGGCCGAACAGAAATTGCGCTGTGATGTTGTTTACTGTGACGCAGTATTCATTTTGGTATACTGTATCCTTGCTGTTTTGCATATGTTTATCTCCATTCGGAACATTTTCACCATTATACTACAAAAAATTGCAGTTGTCAATATAATTGTACCGAAATGAGACATTGGTCGTTAATAATGTCGCAATGTTACATTGACAAAAAGAAGCGTATATGATATCATGTGACTGAATGAGAGTCGAGATTCATTTTTGATGAAATGTTGTAAAGGAGCAGACGAACGAAATGAAAGTGAACCGAATTTTGTACCGACCGATGCGGGATGACGGTGTGTCAGAAAATATTGGAAGGAAGTACGCATATCATGACGGATTGCAGCTGATCGAGACACTCAGTGCACAGTCACGTTCGGATTTTCAGGACGGTACAAAGCAGCGTATCAGTTATGATAATGGTAAAACATGGAGCGATTGGGAAACACTGAACCATTATACGGATCCCGATCTGAATCAGGGAGAACATCAGCGTTCTTTTTTGGATGGGCCTGTTATATATAATCCCGTTCATCGCCATACGATTTCATTCCGTACACAACAGATCTGGATCGGCGGGTATGAAAAAGCGACAAGAGAATACTGGTCCGGCAATTCTGCCGATGATGCGTTTCATTCATACATTACGGTGAAAAGTGATAATGGTATGGAATATACGGAATTTATCCGTTATCAGTCCGGTGATGAATTTGATCCTGTCGATTGGGTAAAGCCATCTTTTATTTATCGGAATTACGGCTTTGTGATCGGAAATGTGGATGTCGATGAGAACGGAGATATCCTGTTCACAATGGAAGTCCTTATGAAGAACCTCTGCGAACTGCGCGGGATCGATATCAATGATGTTTTTCCATCTATGCCGACATTCCCAAACGGAATCCTTGTCATGCGCGGAAAATGGAACGGAGACCGGTATGTTCTGACACCGTGTCAGCCGATCCTCATCTCGGATCGTCATTCCTCCCGTGGATTGAATGAACCGACGATGGCACGACTTTCAAGCGGCAGAATTCTCGTTATCATGCGTGCATCCAATGCAGTCATGAGTTGGCGTGATCGGATGCGCTTAGAACCGGGAACACCGGGCTTCAAGTGGTATGCATATTCTGATGATAACGGTAAAACATTCTCCGAAGTCATGCCGTGGCATTTCGATGACGGAGAGGTGATATACTCCTCTGCTACATATTCCCGTATCATCCGGGATGCGCGTACAGGAAAGCATTATTGGGTCGGCAATATCACCGATCATCATGTCAACGGTAACTGGCCGCGTTTTCCGCTCAATATCGTAGAAATTGATGAGCAGTACGGCACTGCAAAAAAAGAATCTCTGACGGTTATCGATACACGTCGAGAGGACGAACCGGAAACAGTTCAGCTGTCTAATTTTAATCTTATCCAAAACAGGGAAACCGGTTGTTTTGAGGTTGTGTTAAGCAAGTACGGACAGATTCCGGGAAACGACTGGAGCAGTGAAGTATGGATGTATGAAATTGACCCGGAATCATAATGTATTGAATAAGATTTGTTTTAGAACAAGAAAGGATAAAATTATGAAGACACGTTTTCTTGCATGGATGGCGCTTGCAGCACTTGTGATGACTGCGTGCGGCGGTAATGAAAGCACAGTACAGGACACAGCCAAGGACAAATCCGACGCAGTAAATTCTACCGAAGTCGTGACGGAAAATCCGTATAACGATTCGCTTCCCGGAAAAATGGACCTCGGCGGCTATCAGTACCGTGTGCTGATCTTTGATAAGGGCAACATTGAAGGTTTCAACAATGTATGGCGCGGCTGGATCGATGTCAACACGGAAAACGGCGAAACGCTGAATGACGCCGCATACCGCCGCAATCTGGAGGTTGAGGAGCGTTTGAACACGGAGATCGTCTGTATTGAGCAGGGCGAGTTCGGGCAGACCGTACCGATCGTACAGAAATCGGTTATGGCAGGCGAGGATGCTTATGATTTTGTCATTCTGCAGAATGACAGAACAACGATCGGTGGTCTTCTCTCCGAGGGCTGTTTGCTGGACGTCAATACGATCGAATCGATCGATCTTTCCCGGTCGTATTATCTGCAGTCGGTACAGGATATTTTCAATATCAACGGTCATCAGTATCTGATCTCCGGCGATGCGCTGTGCACGCTGTATTCGCACAGCTACGTCTGGACAAATATGGATCTATGGGGTCAGTACGATCTGGAAGATCCTTATGAATTGGTACGAAGCGGCAAGTGGACGCTTGACAAATGCTTCTCTCTGATCAAAGGTACCTATCAAGATGTCAACGGCAACAGCAAAGCGGATAAGGACGACTTCTTCGGTCTGACGGGTCTGCCGGCAACGCTGACTTACTGTTTCCATTCGAGCGGCGGTACTTTGTATCAGGCAGAAGAAAATGGCTATTCCTTCCCCGTCACAAGCGAGCGGAACATTGATATCCTCACCCGTCTTGTGCAGGAAATGGACAACCCTGACTGCTTCTTCAAGTTCACTGACTCCTCCGTATACAATAAGGCATATGAAGAAGGACGCGCGATCATTCATTTCACAGGCTCCGGCATCACCCAGCTCCGTGACGTGAATTTCCAGGCAGGACTTCTGCCGTTCCCGAAGTTTGACGAAACGCAGGAGCAGTATTATTCGATCCTCGCAGGCGCGATTGGAGGTATTCCGATCACTGTTGCCGATGCGGAAGTGACCGGCGCGGTCACGGAAGCACTGTTCTCCGCATCCTCCCGTTATCTGAAACCCGCTTTTATTCAGACCTATGTCGAGCAGAAGGTATTGCAGGACGAAGGCTCGCAGGAAATGTTTGCTCTGATTATGGACACTGGACGGCATAACTTTGTCGACTATGTTGATCCGTCCGGAATGTTCAAAGGCTATGACATCATCAGCAATCTGGTATCCAAGAAGTCCACCGATCTGACTTCAAAATGGCAGTCCATTGAAAATGGCGTCACCACCTCGTTTGCAGAATTCTTTGCAGAAATGGAGTAATCGTTTTTCGAAAGATGGCGGATTGATTATTCACAATGGTAACAAACAAATCAAATTTTCTAAAATTATGGCTTTCAGATGCGGCTTATGCGGCCGCATCTGCGCTTTCTACAGGGTCTGTGCTGACGGCGTTTTTTCTGCGGGGCGGTATCAGCGAAGCGCGGATCGGAGGATATCTGTCTGTGATTCAGCTGGTCAATTTTGTAATATCGATGCTTTTGGCAGGCGTGTCTTCAAGGTCGAAGGATACACGACGTCCGTTGTTTTGGATCACTGTCATTTCCGGCGGCGTTACGGCATTACATGCACTGTTTTGCCTGTTCGGCACGGATACACCGATATTTTTTCCGACGGTATTGCTGATTGGATGTGTGATTGCAATACTGACAGCGCTGCGTACGATATACTCCTACAAATTGCCGTGTGAAGTCATGGATCTTCGATATTACTCCATATATGCAGGATATCAGGGATTGTTTATCGGTGCGGCAGGTATATCTGTCGGATTCCTGCTGCCGTTGTTTTATGAGCGATATTCGTTTATGGCGGTGACGGGCTGTGCATTTGCATTGGCCGGTATCTTTCATCTGATATCCGCGATTTTTGTATACCGGTTGGTTCCGTGCGGCTCATCGGAGACTGCAAAAGATACACCGGCTGAAGCACGCGGTGTTTCAGCTTTCGCAGGTGTGGCGGCGCTATGGAAACACAAAACGTTCCGCGCACTTCTGATTCCGAACATCCTTCGCGGTTTTGGCGCGGGATTGATATCCATGTATTCTGTTTTTGTGATCAGTGAGGGTATCTTTACAGAGGAAATGGTTTCCCTGATAACGGCTGCGTTGAATATCGGAACATTGCTCAGCTGCTTCATGTATGTATGGGCGGTGCGAAAAATAGGCATTCCGATGACAGGTCTTCTGGGATGTGCTGTGTTTGTATTACTGTGTTTTTCGGTGCTTGGCTCGCCCATGGTATGTCTTGTGCTCTATACTGTTGCTTATATCGGGTACAATGTGGTTTGCTGTGCGATTCCCGATATGATCTACCGCAGTGTGGGATCCGATATCATCAGTCTGTTTCATACATGGCGTCTGGCAATGACACAACTCGGACTGACAGCTGCAACTGCATTGTACAGTGTCCTGATCGCGCATGTTCCGATCATATGGATCCTTGTGATCGGTACGGCGGCATTTATGTTGTGCGGTGTCGGGTATTACTTGTATTATAAAGTACATGCATCAGACAATTTTGTTGTTTCATGATTTTAATATGAAAAAGCAAAAGCAGAGGACAATCTGACACTTTTGTTAAACACAAGTTGTCTGGATGCCGTTATGGATGGCAACAAAATTGTCAGCATCAAGGCTTGGCAATCCAATGCAGAGACATTCCATGTTGTCAACGCTGCTTATTTTGCTGACTGTTCCGGCGATTCGATCCTTGCTCCGCTGACAAATGCGAATTATATGTACGGACGTGAAGCGAAAAGTCAGTTTAATGAGACGATCCCTCCCGACATGGCTGATAAAAAAACCATGGGAATGAGCTGTCTTAAACCGATAATCAACAATTGAAGACATTATAAAAACAGCTCGAAGATACCTGCCTGAGTGTATCTTGTCCTGCCCCAAATTATACGGACCGCACAATTTGGGGCAGTTCAAGAAGCCATAGGAGGGTTCTTTTGTCTATTGTCCGTTTTTACTGGTTCGGTTCAGGTGACAGTGAGCGATGATTTTCTCTTGGGAAACATCAAATCCCTCCTGCTGTCCGTGTACGACTTGGGAGGGATCTATAAAGATTTGATTAAAGAGAAATCGTTTTTCCTGTGCGGGAAGATTCGTAGATTGCGGTGATAACTGCAACGGTCTTCAATGCCTCTGCAGAGGTATAAAACAACGGTTCGTCTCCTGCAATTGCCGTGAGGATATTGCGGAATTGGTATTCATGAAGATCGGTAGAAATGGCTGTCGGGTCGGAAAAGCTCTTGTAGCCGGATTCGGTACGGCTGAGCAGATCGATGCCGTCGGTATGGACGATGACATCTTCCTCCAGTGTCAGACTGGCAGTGGTACCGCACAGCTCCAGCCGTCGTGGCTTTGCATGCGTGACAGCGGTACTGCCGTCGATCACACCAAGGGTCCCGTTCGGAAATACAAGATTGGCAACAGCCGTATCTTCCACTTCAATGTCATGAAGCAGGGTCGCGGTATGACCGGAAACAGAGGTCGGATAGCCGAGCAGACCGCACATCATGTCAATGCCGTGGATGCCTTGGTTCATCAGTGCTCCGCCGCCGTCCATCGCTTTGGTGCCACGCCAGCTGCCCGCATAATAGGACGGAGCGCGGTAGTATTTCATGGACAAAAGTCCCAAAATCATCCGACCGAACCGACCTTCCTCAATGGCGGTTTTGACCTGACGGAAAACGGGAGAAAAACGCAATTGAGAGATCGGTGCGCAGAAGCGTCCTGTCTTCTTTTCCACTTCGATGATGCGCGCACATTCCGCAACGGTCAGAGCCATAGGCTTTTCGACAATGGCGTATTTGCCGTGTTCCATGATGGTCTCGGCAAGCGACGCATGGGTACCGCTGGGGGTACAGACGGAAACAACGGTGATGTCATCGGAGAGAAGCTCGTCCATTGAGTTGTACGCCTTCATACCGCGTGCGGCGGCAAAATCGGCAGCGCGATCCAAATTAGCGTCATAAACACCGACAACGTCCGCACCTGCATTCAGAAGCGCCGTCAGATGTGTATCTGCGATCATACCGCAGCCTATCAGCGCGGCTTTTATTTTGTTTGACATAAGCAGCTCCTGTTCAAAAATTCGATAAGAAGAGGAGCGGGTGCTCCTCTTCTTTTGGTGATGTATGGAAAATTACTGGTTGTCGGAACCGTACCAGCGACCGCCCTGTTCTGCCTTTTCGTCGTGCTCGATCAGCTGCATGTGGTTTTCGATGACCTTACGGTAAACCTTTACGTACAGATCGATGACTTCCTTATCAAGATAGTTGAATCTCGGTGCGGAGAAGCAATACTTGGTCAGAGACGGATCGCAGAGATGGTCGTCCTCACGAACGTCGTATTCGTTGTTTGCGATACGGGACGGAACACCCTTGTTGGTCATGTCAAAGGTCTTGAAGAAGGGATGGGTATGCAGACAGAAGTTACCGCCGTCCCAGCAGCCGGGATGACCTTCCGCACGGATCGCTTCACAGAACTTCTGTACAGACAGACCGTGGAGTTCTTCAGGATAGTAAGCAGCGTGCGGTTCGTACCAGCCTGCCATGTTGGAGCCGGTGGATTCGTCGACGCGCAGAGGCTTGAAGCCGGGCAGGTCCGCAAGCTGATCCCAGAAATAGGACATTGCTTCTCTGATCTTGGCACATCTTTCGTCATAATGCTTGAGCTGATCGCGTGCGATTGCGGTACAGACCTGGTTTGCACGACCCTTGGCACCGCCGAGTGCGATGTGGAAGTAGTCCTTAAGATCGTCACATTCCTTGATATAATTTGCATTGTTGCGTTCGTAGTGACCGAATGCCATCGCGCGTTCGTAAATCTTTCTGTCGCTGGTAACGAGAACACCGAGCTCACCGCAGGCAAAGGACTTGGTGGACATCAGGGACATTGCCGCAACGTCACCGAACGTACCGAGCTTCTTGCCCTTATAAAGACCGCCCTGTGCGTGGGAAACGTCTTCGATGACCTTCAGGTTGTACTTTCTTGCGATCTCCATGATCGGATCCATGTCAGCGGGATAGGAGTAGTAGTGGACAACCATGATCGCCTTGGTGCGAGGTGTGATGCATCTTTCCAGGTCGGCGGGATCCATGCTCAGCATATCGTTGATATTGCAGAAGACCGCAGATGCGCCGAAGTTGATTGCCTGGGAAACGGAACCCCAGTAGGTCTTGGTCGGGCAGATGATTTCGTCGCCTTCGCCCAGACCGATGGCGTACATTGCGGAGGTCAGCGCCATCGTACCGTTGCAGTATGCGATACAGTAGTCCGTACCCTGCCATGCAGCGAACTCTTCCTGGAACTTTTCGGTAACGTCGGTGAAAGAGAACGCACCGCGTTCGATGACTTCCATGGCAGCTGCCTTTGCTTCATCGGTCAGAACCATCTTGCGGAACAGCTTATCAGCCTTATCTGCGGGAATGGAGTCGGGAGTGAGGACGGGGGTACCGCCGAGGATTGCCAATTTTTCCATTTGATTATCTCCTGTATTTTATGATGTATTTCAGAATCATACTCTGTGGGATGCAAACATATCAAAAACGGTCAGCTCAGATGTCCTTGTTTTGAATCCCTATATCGTATATATTATACCATAATGTTTGTTTTTGTCAATAATATATGGAAAGAAATCCATAAACTTCTCAGGCTTTTTGTTAAAATAGTCTGTCAGATGCGGGAAAATGACCATGTTCTGCATGCACCTGCATCGAGTGTGATTTGTGCGCGCTTCTCCCCGCGCAGCAGAAGTGCCATATCAAGCGGCAGGCGGGCATGCACGGTGACGGTGACGGTACCGTCATCTTCCCACGCAAGGTCAAGTGTACCGCCCCCGAACACAAATCCTCGCGCCTGTCCGTGGGATAGGCGGTTCGGAAGTGCGGGCAGGACGGAGAGTGCATCCTTCTGCGGACAGAACAGCATCTCCTGCAGCGCATTGACTGCACCGAATGCAGCATCGAGCTGTACGATGGCGGAATCCTCCCAGTTGAGCGTCATGCCCATGTGCCGCCAGTCATTATGGATGGTGAACAGCGAATCGAGAACGACACTCTTTGTCATGATGTCAAGGCATCCGACGGCGCGTTCTGCCTCACCAAGACGTGCATAGATACACGCCATATGCGTCAGCGACCACCCCGACTGGCTTCCGAGTTTCCGCAATTCTACAGCGCGGCGGAATCTTTCGAACAAATCGGGATCGTTGAAGGCTGTTACTTCATTGCCGGGGAAAATCGGATAGATATGGGACAGATGTCTGTGGTGGTAGTTATCGCAAAGATCCGGGTGCATCCATTCCTTGGCCGCACCGTCCTCATTGATCTGATAAGCGGGGATCTTAGCAAGCAGCGTGCGGAAGGCATCAGCCTCGTCGGCATACATGCCTGTGACTGTGATGCCGTCGAGGAGATTGGTCAGAAGTTCCTTCAACACGGCAAAATCCATCGTCGCATTCTGTACGGCGGGACTGGGATGACCGGAGTGCGAGACCGTGCGCAGATGCATCAGATTTGACGGTGTATTTTCGGGGGATACAGACGGATACAGACGGACAAAATCGCCGTCATCCACAGCATAATCGCGGAAGAACAGTGCTGCCTCATACATGAACGGAAGAATTTCCTCGCGCAAAAGTGTTTCGTCACCGGTATACAGATAGTATTCCCAGAAATGACGGCAGAGCCATCCCGCACAGCTGATCCAGTTTGAGATAACCGAGACGGGAACGCTCAGACCAGCCGAATCGGGCGTGGTATAAGCGGAGATCCAGATGCCGCGCATACCGAAAATCTTGTTTGCACATTCCCGGAAGATCGGCATTTTAGAGGTATAGTAACGAATCAAGGCGGGAACGGCATAGGCAAGACCGCCTGTCATCGTGTGCCAGTAGGTCATCTCGACATTCTCGTTTGCAACATACTGGCTCCATCCAAGATCGGGACCACCGTGCCACAGACCGTAGAGCGGTACGGGATTTCCGTCCTTCGAGGATGCGGAGATAAACAGGTAACGTCCG
Source organism: Eubacteriales bacterium (assembly GCA_045637265.1). Taxonomy (GTDB): domain Bacteria; phylum Bacillota; class Clostridia; order Oscillospirales; family CAG-272; genus RGIG3925. The sequence goes on from JAZTZC010000092.1 coordinate 12,346, forward strand.
AAACGCCACATCCGTTCCAACAGTGCCGCCGATGCCTCTGTGTCATACGCATCGGACAGCATCTCCTCATTAGAATCACCGTGGGCGCTGTCTTCGGAAAATTCCACCGATACCGCATCATAAAGTGCTGAGTGAAGAGCGGTATGTTTTGTAAGAAGTGATTCGTAGGTTTCAGCGATAAAGGGTTTGAGATCCGTCTCCGAGCCATGGGACGATACACGCACGAGAATCAGATAATTCTGTCCTGTGACTGTCAGCGCATTGCCGTCAACAACAGAGGTAAAGGTACCCGTGAACAGAACGCTGACCGCGGTCACACCGTCTGACGATACGCGCGTGAATCCGTTCGGTGTCGTTTGGCTCTCTACGGTTTCGCTGAATAGGCGATAATCGTAGACTGCGGTAAACGGCTTGTCCGCGGTCATGCGGATCACGGTAATGTCGCTGTCGCGCGAGACAAATGCTTCACGGCGATAGGTGCCCTCGTCCGTTTCAAAGGTGACAAACGCTTCCCCGGTCCGCATATTGATGCCGCGGCGATAACGACGGAACATGGACTCGGGCGTAAACGTGATGTCGAGCCAGCCGTGCGGATAGGGTGTTTCGGGTGCGGCACCGTAGCCCTTTTCGCGCAAGGCATGCATGATGCAGTCGCGGTTGGCGGCAAGATAATCTCCCGCATCAATGTCCTCCCGCATTTTTCGGAAGGTATCGGAAACATCCGGAATCGCTCCGCCGTTTCCGGCACCGCGCCACAGATCATGGCGATTGAACTGAATGTGCTCCTCGGCTATGGCACCGGGAATCAAAACACCGGTCAGACCGTTTCCGAGCGGCAATGCTTCCCGCCAAAGTTCTTTATAGCAGGAAGCCGGTTTTTTCAAGGTGTAAATGTGTCTGTTCATTGTCTGCCCCTCTCATCGGTGATATGTCGGGCGATTTTCAATCCCGTTTCCGCCACCGCGATTATTCTTGTGTGTATTATAACATAAAACAGAAAAAGATACAAGAGATTTAAGAAAGAACCCGTACCAAATTGATACGGGTTCTTCTTAATATCGAGTTATATTGACGGATGATAAAAATTCAAATACCAGATCACGGTAAAGACGATTCCAATGAAAAGAAAAATCAGTCCCGTCACAAGAATACAGCTGTCATTGTTCCGTTTGATTTCATCCATTTTCCGCGTACGGTAATCGACATATTTCTCATGCTTTGCACGTCCCATCGGGACGAACGCAAGCACGACATTTCTTAATACAAATCCGATACCGATCAAGGCACCTTCTCCGCTGACATACATCATGCCCGCAAAAAGCGTCATCAGAATGCCGGAGACGAAGAACGCGTCAGACAGAATCTGAATATTGACCGCGGTGCTGTGTGCAAAAAATCCCTTTGACCAAATCACAAGGAATGCAATCAGCACTTCAATGCCAACACAAACAGCATATTTTATGAACGTATCCTTAGTTTCCTGTTTCATTGCCATGAACCATCCGTTTTTTACTTGACCATCTGCTTGTATTTTTCCTCTTCCACATCGTTGCAGTGCACAAAATGTCCGGGCGTGATCTCACGGAAGGAGGGTTTATCGACCGAATAATCGTGCTCCGCGATGGGATTGTAGAGGATTCTTGTACGCTGCTTTTCGTATACGGGATCAGGCAGAGGAATTGCGGAAAGAAGCGATTTCGTATACGGATGCAGAGGATTCTTGAAGAGTTCATCGGAATCTGCAAGCTCGACCATCTTACCGAAGTACATAACACCGATTCTGTCGGAGAAGTATTTGACGACTGACAGGTCGTGCGCAATGAACATGATGGTAAGACCCATGCGTTCACGGAGATCGTTGAGCAGATTGATGACCTGCGCCTGAATCGAAACGTCAAGTGCGGAGATCGGTTCGTCTGCGATGATCATTTCGGGCTGCATAACGACAGCTCTTGCAATACCGATACGCTGACGCTGACCGCCTGAGAATTCATGCGGATAACGGTCTGCATGTTCGCGGACAAGACCAACCGTTTCCAGAATTTCATAAACCTTTTCGTTGATATAATCCTTATCGGTGATGCCGTTGATGACAAGACCTTCAGCGATGATATCACGAACCGTCATACGGGGGTCAAGAGACGCGATCGGATCCTGGAAAATCATCTGAATTTGCGTGATGAGCTTACTCTTCTTTGCAACACGGCAGCGGTCGCTGAATTCTTTCTTCAGCATCTTGAGCTGTTCGTCATTGCCCTGTGCAGCATTGAACTTTTCCGCATATTCCGCTTCGAGTTCCTTGACAAGAGAAGCTGCGTACTGACGGTCAACTTCCTTGGAATCAAGCTTTGCATCCTTGATGAGGGCGCGGTTCTTATCTACAATCGCACCGAGCTCTTCATTGATCTTTTTGATCTCTGCGTCGATTTCAGACTTACGTGCGGCATCCGTTGCCTTTTCCGCACGGAGCGCCTTGATCTTCTTCTTTGCATCGTCACGGGCAGCAGCAATCGCATCCTTATAGGAGCGTGTGCCTGCACCGATTCTCTGTCCCTTGAAGTATACGTTACCGGAGGTAATGTTATACAGCTTGATAATAGAACGACCGGTTGTGGTCTTACCGCATCCGGATTCACCGACAAGACCGAAGGCTTCGCCTTTGCGGACTTCAAAGCTGACATCGTCAACCGCTTTCATGTCCTTATGTCCCAGACGGAAATACTGACAGAGGTGTTCCACTTTCAACAATACTTCGTGATTATTCTCCATGGCTGCCTCCTCTTTCTTTCATTCGCTGGATACGGTCGGTGATAATCTTGGGGATCTCCACCTTGGGTGCATTCGGATGGAGCAGCCAGGTTGCGGCGTAATGTGTGGGAGAAACCTCATACATCGGAGGCTGCATCTCAAAGTCGATCTCCATTGCATACTTAGTTCTTTCGGCAAACGCGCCACCGACAGGCGGATAGATCATTTTCGGGCGTGTACCGGGGATTGCGGCGAGCTTCTCGTTGGTATCAAGGTCAGGCATCGAGGAAAGCACAGCCCAGGTATAAGGATGCTGCGGGTTGTACAAGACTTCTTCCGCCGTACCGTACTCGACGATCTTACCGGCATACATAACGGCAATTCTGTCTGCCATGTTGGCAACAACACCAAGGTCGTGCGTAATAAAGATGATCGACAGATTGTGTTCTCTCTTGAGTCGGTTGATCAGTTCCAGGATCTGTGCCTGAATCGTAACGTCGAGTGCCGTGGTCGGCTCGTCACAAATCAGGATATCGGGATTTGCGGAAAGCGCAATCGCAATAACGATACGCTGACGCATACCGCCGGAGAATTCAAACGGATACTGTCTGTAACGCATTCTCGCTTCGGGAATACCGACTTCTTCCATCAGCTTGATCGCCTTTTCCTTCGCAATACGAGGCGTCAGCGTATAAACGATCTGGGAAGCCTTTTCCTTGAGATAATCGATAATCTCAACACAACGCTTATCTGCATCAAAGGTATCGGCGTTCTCAACATCTGCCTTGAATTTGTTCATGACACGGTTGAGAACAGAAACGATGGTTTCAATCTGAACATCGAGTGCGATGACAGACTTGGGAACGATCTTCCAGTCGACCTTTTTGCCCTTGGCAAGCAGTGCTTCTCTCTGCGCCGTCTGACGGGCAAAGCGTGCTTCTTCCTTGGGGTTGTTCTTGACATAGAAGAAATACTTCTCAACTTCACGTTCCAGCGCACCGCCGAAGGTATACGCGACGTTATCCTTGACAACAGCAAGCGGATCGATTGCCGCAAGAACGCTCTTGTTGACACTCTTGCAGGCTGCCTCCGCTTCCTGCGCGGTAAACGTACCTGCACGGAAGAAGTTGATCGTATTTTCAAGCGCCTCAATGGCAGCCTTCTTGTTTTCGACTGTCTTGTTATAAGAATACTGTACCGCGATCTTTTCGAGTGCAATGAACGCACTCATGAAATCTTCATCCAGGAACTTTCCTGCGATTTCATTTGCTTCCTCCGCAGGCATACGGCTCATGTCCGTCTCGGGCTTCTTATAAACATAATAACCGATTCGGAAGAAGTTGTACTGCGGCTGTGCAAGCATTTCGTTTGCAGTATTCTTAAGAGACGCAAGCGCTTCGACCGTTTCGGAGGAAGCCTCGGCTACGTTCTTCTTTTTGAAGACAACAACTCTCGTCTTTGCACGCTCTGCACGATGCACACGGTCGATTTCTTCTGTGTGCTGCTTTAAGCGTTCCGCATAATTGGAAATGAAATACTTGTCATTGATATCCTTGAGCTTTCGCTGGATGACACCGAGCGTAGAGACAACATCGACTTTCTGCTTTTTCTCAGTGAGGAACAGCAGATCTTCAATCAGCGCAATCATTTCCTCCGCAGCCGTACGAGCGGCGTTGTAGCTGTTTTCGAGCTTGATCGCCTGAATATTGAAGTCGTCGAAGGTCTTGATAAAGGTTTCGATATCTGCGACAGACGCAGTGGCACCGGGCGTTTCGGCAAGTGCCTTTTTCATGGTTTCAGACAGCTGGGCAAGCGTATTGTTGAAGGTCACACGGCCTTCCTTGCGGTTCGCCTTGTTCTTCAGAAGCATTGCCTCGGTGATCTGCTTACCGATGCGCATGATGGGATTCAGAGAGGACAGCGGATCCTGGAAGATCATCGCGATTTTATCACCGCGGAGCTTGTGCATCTCTTCCTCGGGGATGCGCATCAGATCCTGTCCGTCATAGAGGATTTCGCCGCCTTCACAAATCGCGTTGCCGGCGGAAATACCCATAATCGCCTTGGAGGTTACAGACTTACCGGAGCCGGATTCACCGACAATGGCAAGTGTTTCACCCTTGTAAAGATCGAAGGAGATATCGCGGACCGCCTGCACCTTACCGGCATCCGTACGGAAGGAGATTTTAAGATCGTTTACCGATAATTTAATTTCTTTATTCATCTTAGTCCTCCGTTCCTCTGAGCGACGGGTTAAATGCATCGCGCAATCCATTACCGAACAAGTTGAAGCTGAGCATCAGGAGAACCAGGAACATACACGGGAAGAACGCGACATATCCGGCATTTGCCATGATGCACTTCTGACCTGCTGCAATCAGCGTACCGACACTCGTCGTGTTGCCGGCTTGCAGGTTGATGATACCGAGGTAAGAAAGGCTGGTTTCCGAATAAATCATCGAGGGAATGACCAGTGCAAAGCTCGTAACAATGGTACCGAGACCGTTGGGGAAAATGTGCTTAAACATAATTCTCGAGTCTCTTGCACCGAGGGTTCTTGCCGCAAGAACGTACTCCTGGTTCTTGAAGCGATAGAACTGCATACGTGTTCTGCCGGCCATACCGATCCATCCCGTTGCAAAGAACGCGATGAACAAGACGAGTGCCTGGCTGGACGAACCCATATGGTATTTCAGAAGCGTAATGACGATCATCGTCGGGACAGAACCCAGAATTTCGGAAAAGCGTTCCATAAAGAGGTCGATCTTACCGCCGAAGTAACCGGAGATGGAGCCCCAGATGACACCGACAATAAAGTTCGCGATTGCAACGACCGTTGCGAAAATGAACGAGAATCTGGCACCGTATGCAAGGCACGCAAAGATATCCTTACCCGTATCGGTCGTACCGAACAGGAAGAGCGGCTCCTTGATACCGTCTTTCTTGACTTCGTTGTGCTGATAAATATAATATTCGTAGTATTCGGCTCTGACTTCGATACCGCCGTCAACACGACGACCGTAAACATAGAAATGCTGCTTGCCGTCTTTCTCAAAGCCGTTTTCGCCTTCAATGCGGAGAGAGTTATATTCCGCCATCAGGTTGGAAAATTCGCTTTCCTCATACGTCCAGTAATTGGGAATGATGTTGCCGTTTTTGTCGATCTTCGGACGAAGGCTGGACGCATTCGGATTTTCTACTTCATAGTAGATATTGGCATCATACTTATTCTTTTCCAGAGTCGGTCTGTCAGAAAACTTGACAACAGGATAAAGAATCTGTCTGCCCGTTTCGTTCTGATATCTCTGGATATCGTTGAATTCTTCGGGAGAGATGATCTTATACTTACCGAAACCAACACCGTAATAGGTATCGTAACGATAGGTATAATTGCCGTCATCGTCGATTTCATATTCACCGTTTTTGATGACTTCTCTGCCGGTTTCCGTTGCAAGCGCAAGGTCCTTGAGATAACCGACACGGTTGGTTTCCTTCACTCTGCAGCCGTCCCAGAAACCGATATTGCTGTTTTCAAACAGATGCGTTTTGGGTGTTACATAGGCATACACCATATCGTAGTATGCAGGCTGGAAGGGTGTGAAAAACGGTGCGAGAATCGCAAATAGCACCAGTACCGCAATGACGACACCAGCGACAACCGCACCTTTATTCTTGCAGAAACGGCGGAACGCCCCCTGGAAATAGCTGACA
>JAZTZC010000093.1:0-14395 GCA_045637265.1 Eubacteriales bacterium
GTCACCGGAGACACCGTAACCGAGCTGTTCGTGGACGTAAGCGTCAGAGCCGCCGTCTGCGGAAGTACCCATAGCCCAGATAACGGAGCCGAGGAACTTGTCGCCTTCAACGAGGTTCTTTTCTTCGAATGCTGCGAAGGGCACTCTCATTTCATAAACGAGTTCGTTGCCGTTCTTAACGACGATGTAGTCACCGTTGTCATCGGGGTTGTAGCCGATGCCCATCGGATCGAACCAGGAAACAGAGTACATCTCATTGTCGAGAGAGGACAGGCAGTAGCCAAGTTCAACTCTTTCTTCGGAGATGGTAGCGTCGATGTTAGCGAAGGACAGCTGGATTGCGTGAGCAGCCCACATGTTACCCTTGGAAGCATCGTCAACGTCGCAGACGTACTGGTCAGCTGCGGTTGCGCAAGCGACATAAACGTATTCAGCGTCGTAGGACATGTACAGGGAGATGGGGAGCTGGATAGCGGTAGCTGCGTCTTCGTCGGTGGAAGCAGCGATGGAGATCTGGGAGGTCTTGAAATCAACTCTTGCGTATTCGCCGTCGGAAATTACGCCGTCAGCAGCCCAAGCGGTGTAGCCCTGGTTGATGGTGAACTGGATGGTAGAGGGATCATCCTGCTGGGGAATGTAAGCTGCGGATGCAGAAACAGCCAGAGAAGAAAGAATTGCAGCGGAAAGTGCAATTGCGCCAAACTTTTTCATGATAGTATTCTCCTTATAGAAATGTTGTTTTTGGTAAAACATAACCTTTCGTTTTCCGAAATTATTATAGCATAAAACATTGAATAAGTCAACAATTAAAAAGAAAATTCATAAAATTAGTAAATCATTACAAAAACGCTTTATTACATAGCTTAAATAATCATGATTTGTTGTGCATAATCAACAACAGCACCAAGAGGGAAGTATGTCCTCTGTGGCGCTGTTGAACGGATATCTTATTGTTGTATTTCTGACTGCATTCTGTATGCAAATCAGTCGTCACATTTTTTGAGCTTTGCGTAGGTTGCCATGAGCTTTTTCGTACCGACCGTATCGAAGGCAATTTCATATAGGATATCAGCGCCCATTTCACGGACAGACAGGATGACACCGCGTCCGAAGGTGAAGTGAGAAACCTTGTCGCCTGCTGAGAAGCGGTCGTAGCTCTGAGTTCTGCCGACGCCGGAGGACAGATCCGATTCGCGGAAGAACTCCTTGGACATCGTGATCTTCTTTCTGCGTTCGCCGGGTGCCGGTTTTTCGCCGCCGTTTGCCGCAGCTTCCGCTTCCTCTGCCTGACGGCGAATGGATTTCGGAATCTCAACCGTGGCAAATTCTTCCGGAATTTCTTCCAAGAAGCGGCTCTTCTGGTTGAAGTTCGTCTTGCCGTAGATCAGACGCTCACGTGCATGCAGGGCATACAGGCGGGTTTTTGCGCGTGTGATTGCGACATAGGCCAGACGGCGTTCTTCTTCCAGCTCCTCGGGGTTCATTGCAGACTGCATGCTCGGGAACAGACCTTCTTCCATGCCGGGCAGGAAGACCACGGGGAATTCCAGACCCTTTGCGGAATGGATCGTCATCAGAACGACGGCATCGGCTTCCTCATCGTAGTTATCGATGTCGGAGACCAGCGCGACTTCTTCAAGGAATCCGGACAGTGTTGCGTCGGGATTGTTTTCTTCATATTCGACAGCGTTGGAGACAAGTTCCTTGACGTTCTGGACGCGGTCGATTTCGGTAATGCCGGCAGCTTCCAGCATCTTCATGTATCCTGTCAGCTCCAGTACCTTTTCGAACAGGACAGACAGCTTTTCGGTCTTTGCGATTTCCGTCAGATGATCGATCATGAACGCGAAATCGTGCAGCTTGGTAATGGACTTTGCGAGCGTCGGATACTTTTCGGCATTGCGCATGGCATCGAGCATCGTCACATCTTCATATGCGGCGATATTTTCGAGTGCGCCGAGTGTCGTTTCGCCGATCTTGCGCTTGGGCTCGTTGATGATGCGCTTCAGACGCAGATTGTCGGCAGGATTGTTGATGACACACAGATATGCGATGACGTCCTTGATTTCCTTGCGCTCATAGAAGCGGGTACCGCCGAGCAGTCTGTAGGGAATACCGGACTTTGCAAATGTGTTTTCAAGATAGGACGACTGTGCATTGACGCGGTAAAGCACGGCGAAGTCGCTGTACTTGCGTTTCTCGCGGATGACGGAGTCCATGATCTTATTGATGATGTAGCGCGCTTCCTCGTTCTGGTTGTCCAGCTTGCGGATGACGATCTTCTCGCCCTCGCCTGCCTGGGACCACAGTTCCTTGCCGCGCCGTCCGAAGTTGTTGCGGATGACGGAGTTGGCAGCATTCAGGATGTTGGAGGTGGAGCGATAGTTCTGCTCCAGCTTGATGATGCGGGCATCGGAATAGGTATCGTCGAAGTGCAGGATGTTTTCAATTGTCGCACCACGGAACTTATAGATGGACTGGTCATCATCGCCGACAACCATCAGGTTTCTGTACTTGCCGGAGAGCAGTACCGTCAGCATGAACTGCGCATGGTTGGTGTCCTGATACTCGTCCACACATACATAATGGAAGCGGTTCTGATAATATTCGCGTACATCGTCTTCGTTTGCAAGGAGCTTGACGGTCTGCATGATGATATCGTCAAAGTCGAGTGCATTGCCGTCGAAGAGCTGCTTCTGATAAAGCTCATAAATCGACGCAATCTGGGACAGACGCAGATCGGAGCCGGCTTCGTTCATGAAGTCCTCGGGGGTCTGCAGCTTGTCCTTTGCGCGGCTGATCGCATTCTGGACGGCGCGCGGCTGCAGCTGCTTGTCGTCGATGTTGAGCTGCTTCATACATTCGAGGATGACCTTCTTGGTATCATCGGTATCGTAAATGGTAAAGCCGGAACGATAGCCGACGCGCTCACCGTACTTACAGAGAATACGGACACAGAAGGAGAGGAAGGTACCTGCCCAGATTTCTTCACTCTGCTCACCGATGACCTTTGCAAGGCGTTCTTTCATTTCATTTGCTGCTTTGTTGGTAAACGTGATGGTCAGAACGGCCCACGGAGGACACGGGCGGGAGGAAAAGCTCTCGGCAAGATCGGCGAGTGCTTCGGGCGGAAGAGCAGAACCCTGTTCCAGTGCCGAAACATTTGCCTCGGACAGTCCTTCGGGAATGGTATCGTCGAAATAAGCGTTGCCATAACGGATGATATGGGCGATGCGGTTGACAAGTACGGTGGTCTTACCGGTACCGGCACCTGCCAGAATCAGAAGCGGTCCGTTGACCGTATATACCGCTTCTCTCTGCTTTTCGTTCATGAACGAATACAGCGCATCGAAGATGTTGCGTTTTGCCGCAAGATAGCGTTCAGAGAGCGTATTTGCGGACGGATGGTTTGCAGACATGATTACAATGTTCCTTTCGGGGCAGAATGAGTTTCTTCATCCTGCGAAATGAAGTGCTGCACGATCCCGATACGGACCGGCAGAAAATATGTCGGGAATCTTTATAGTATATGTAATATTATTATATCACATTTTTCGGGATATTGCAACTGATTTTGTTGATTTTCTCGAGGAAATCCCATGAAAACATGGTTATTGACACACAAAATGACAGAACAGCAGAAGTGAAACGAGGAAAATCACATTGATCAGCGTGAACAGGCCGAGGTAACGCCCTGATTTGCCGGGATTATGCTTGACATATTCGCGGAACGTGATGAGAGACGCAAGCGATGCGATCAGTGTTCCTGCACCGCCGATATTGACACCCCAGAGCAGTTCACGGTAGTTGTCGGTGAACTGGGAGAGCAGAATCGCCGAGGGGACATTGGAAATGACCTGGCAGGAGAGTGCGGAGAAGAGCAGGGTGTTCTTTTCGAGCAGTCCCTCAAACAGGGCGCGGACGGCGGGAATGCGGCTCATGTTGCCGGCGAACACGAAGAATGCACAGAACGTACCGAGCAGGGGATAGTCGACCTTTTTCAGCGCATCACGGTCCGCAAAGAACAACACTGCGGGGATGACGAGCAGACCGATCCAATACGGAATGAAGCGGAAGACGATGACAATAGAGAGCGCGAACAGGACGAGGTAACCGACGGTTCTGTTTGCGGGCAGATGAATTTCATCGCGGTAAGTCAGCGACAGCGGCTCGCGCGGAAGAATGAGGCAGGAGATCAGGATCATTGCGACGGCGGCGAGGAACGGCAGTGCCATGATCGCGGTAAATTCTGCGGTGGGAATGTTATAGAAGGAATACAGGTACAGGTTCTGCGGATTGCCGAACGGCGTCAGCATGCCGCCGAGGTTTGCGGCGATGTTCTGCATGATGAAAACGAACGCCATGTGCCGTTCCTTGTGTGTTTCGGTCAGCACCAGATAGCCGAGCGGCAGGAACGTCAGAAGTGCCATGTCGTTTGCAATCAGCATCGAACCGACGAATGTGATGACGATCAGTGCAACGGATGCGGAACGGAGATTGGAAAACCGTTTGACGATGCCGCGTGCAAGGCAGGTAAAGAAGCGAATGTTGCGCAGCGCACAGACAACGGCGAGCACGCAGAACAAGCAGGTCAGCGTCTTGAAATCAAAGTAAGACAGATATTCTGCATCCGGCGGCACAAGAACAGAGGTGATGCCTGCCGCGGCAAGTGCAATGCAGAATACGGTGTTTTGGCGCAGAAACAAAATCAGCGCAGACAGAATACCCGGCGCGTCGCTGTGCAGATGATGCGGCGCTGACGGACGGCGGACTTTTTTTGTCAGAGAATGGTTGGTCATCGATTGATTCCTCTCATCGGTTTGTTTTGAAAATAGGGTCAAAAAATGAGCATAACATATATATTATATCAGAAAAATGAAATTTTGCAATAGATTTCCGTTAATTCGATGTGCCCGATCCGTAAATTTTCAGTGGCGGTAAATCCTCTTTTTTCAAGAAAAATCACAAAAACTTCTTTACAATTTCACAAAACTGTGTTATACTATATTTATGCTGTTTCGGTATGCAAATGCAAGGGAACGGCATACCCCTATCCAAGAAAGGAAACGATCATGAAAAAACTTTTTACTCTTCTTCTTGTCTGTGCTCTGACCGTATGCATGATGGCATCCTGCGGCGGCAGCGACAAGCTCTTTGACTACAACTACGATGAATATGTTGCTCTCGGCAATTACAAGGGTGTTGAAGTCAGTGCATCCGCAATCGAAACCGAAGTCCAGGCACAGATTGACTCTGTTCTGGCATCCAATGCAAAGGATGTTGACACCGGTGCTGCCGCTGTGGAAGGCAACAAGGTTGTTTACTCCGTAACCGCGACTGTCAACGGTGCAGAAGCCGCTGAACTCGCAAAGACCGACGCATCCCTGACGCTCGGTACCGGCAAGACGGGTCTGGACGATCTGGACGCGGCGTTTGTCGGTATGTCTGCGGGCGACAAAAAGGAAGTCACGCTGACGGTTCCTGCCGATCACACCGGCAATGCAGAGGTTGACGGAAAGGAAGCCGTTCTCTCCGTTGCCGTTTCTGCCGTTACCGAAAACGTCAAGCCGGAAGAGCTGACCGATGAGATGATCGCCACCGCGACAAACAGCGCCTACACGACCGTTGCGGATTACAAGGTGTATCTGCGCTCTGCCATCAAGCAGAATCTCGTCTGGAATACGATTCTTGCCAATACCACCTATTCCAACTATCCCAAGAAGGAAGCGGAAATGTATTATGACAATTACCTTGCTTCCTATCAGAACTCTGCCGCACAGTACGGTATGACGCTGGAATCCATGGCATCCATGTATGGCATGACGCTGGACGCATTCCAGAACAGCCTTGCACAGCAGGCAATCTCACAGGTCAATCAGGATATGGCGATGTTCGCTGTTGCAGCAAAGGAAAATCTGGTTCCTTCTGATGAAAAACTGGCATCTGTCAAGCAGGAAATGATGGCATACTATGGCTATCCCGATGAAGCTACCATGATGGCTGATATCGGCGAGGATGCGCTGGAGCAGTCCGCAACGTACGAAATGGTTATGGAATTTGTCGAAGCAAACGCTGTCGAAGTCGAATAAAGATCTATCATTATTCTGTTGATGCGAAAGGAGACCTCTGCCATGCAATGCAAGGTTATGACCTATAACATACAGAGCTGCTGTGATTTTGTCGAAAAGGGAAAACGCAGTCAGGAAAAGCTGATTGCATATCTGCGCGAAACCGATGCCGATGTGGTCGTGCTCAACGAAGTACGCGATCTTCCGGGCGATCCTCTGACCGAGGATCAGGCGGGTATGATTGCGCGCGGACTTGGCTGGAATTACCGTTTTGCCAAAGCCATTGATCTTTATAACGGCTCCTACGGCAATGCATTTCTGACCCGTCATCCGATCAAATCGTTCTCTGTTACGCCGATTCCGCTCAAGGAGCTGGAACCCGGTGAGGAACAGCCGAGATGGCGTGAAGCAAGATGTGTGCTTCGTGCCGAGGTGGAAATTGACGGTCAGACGCTTGTTGTTTTCGGTTCTCATTTCGGTCTGTCGGCAGGTGAGCAGAAGTATGCGGTTGAAATCACAAGTGCTCTGCTCGATGCGGAAACCAAACCGCATGTGTTCATGGGTGACCTCAATATGGAGCCCGATAACCCGATTCTCGCGCCGATCTTTGCAAGAATGAAGGATACCGCGGTGGTCATGAAGGAACAGAAGCTGTCCCACATCTCCGATAATCCTACGGTCAAGATCGACTATGTTTTCGCGTCCGAGGGTATCCGCGTGCTCGATGCGGACATTCCCGCATCTCTGATCTCCGATCACAGACCCCATTGGGCGATCATTGAATTTTAATCATTTGTTTTCTCAAACAGCTGTTGGCTTTTGTCAGCGGCTGTTTTTTTGTCCGCTTTTGTCGCCCGCGGCATGTTCGGCTCTTTGCGCGCATAGAATTGTCCCAAACACAAAAAGAAAGGACGATGGATATGCTCCGCAATCAAACGGCGGCAGGAGGACTGACCGAGGAGGAAGTGTCAAAAAGCCGCGCACAATACGGCTCCAACGCGCTGCAAAGTATTGGAAAAACCTCCTTTGTCCGCCAGTTTCTGCACGGGTTTGGCGACCCGATCATACGGATTCTGCTCGGTGCGCTCGGCATCAACTGCCTGTTTTTGTTCAAGACCTTTGATATCTGGGAAACGGTCGGGATTGTTGCGGCGATTCTGTGCGCAACGCTGATTTCTGCGCTGTCCGAACGCGGCGGCGAAAACGCATTTGCGAAGCTGCAGGAGGAATCCCGACGGACACAGTGCAGAGTGCGCCGCGGCGGCTGTGACCGTATGATCCCGATCGATGAGCTGGTTGTCGGGGATTGTGTTTATCTCGGTTCCGGCGATAAAATTCCGGCGGACGGAATTCTGACATCGGGTGCACTCCGCGTGTCACTTGCCGCGCTGAACGGAGAGGGGCAGGAGAGTGACCGTCTGCCGTATCACGGAGCTCCGATCACGGAATGGAATACGGAGGATCCCCGTCTCCTTCTGCGCGGAACGGTTGTGACATGGGGAGAGGGGACCATGCAGGTCTGCCGTGTCGGCGGCAATACGATCTACGGCAAATTGAGTGGAGAATTGCAGCAGACAGAACGTGACAGTCCGCTCAAAAACCGTCTCGGCGTGCTCGCATCACAGATGTCACGGGTCGGATACTGTGCCGCCGCGGGCGTTGCATTATCGTATCTTATCAACACCTTTTTCCTTGATGTCGGCTGTTCGCTCGAGGGTACACGCCTTTTGCTGTCCGATCCTGTGTTTGTGCTGTCTGCGCTTATGCATGCACTGATGCTGGCGACCACAACGATCGTCATGGCGGTACCCGAGGGACTTCCGATGATGATCTCCGTTGTGCTGTCCTCCAATATCCGCAGGATGCAGCGCGATCATGTCTTGGTGCGCAAGCCGGTCGGGATTGAAACGGCAGGATCGATGAATCTGCTGTTTTGCGATAAGACAGGTACGCTGACCTGCGGAAAACCCGTCGTATCGGGCATTGTGACCGCGTGGGACTCCTATCCATCCTATGCAGTATTTCGTTCCAAGGTGCCGTCTGCGGCGCTCCATTATGCGGTCAGCTGTGCCTATAACACGCAGAGCCGACCGACAGAGCAGAACGGGCGTATTTCAGCGCAGGGCGGCAACGCGACAGACCGCGCGCTGCTCGATTCAGTGCTGGTACACGGGAAACTGCCGACCGATCTTCCCGCAGAGTGTACCGTTTCTGACCGCGTACCGTTTGATTCTGCAAAAAAATATGCCATGGCGACGGTCGGCGACGTGACCTATATCAAAGGAGCGCCGGAGATCGTACTGCGCGATACGGTGTGGGCACTCGGACGGAACGGTGAGACGGTTGCGCTTGACCGTGACTGTCTGCAAAAGCAGATAACGGCGATTACCGAAAAGGCGGGACGCGTTCTTGCGCTGTGCATGGAACGGAACGGGATCCGACAGTTTCTGTGTTTGATCTGCATCCGTGATGATCTTCGCCCGAACACGCGCCGTACGGTAAGACAGCTTTTTGGTGCCGGCATCCGCGTTGTGATGATGACAGGGGACAGCCGTGAAACCGCCGCGGCTATCGCAAAAGAAGCGGGAATTGTCCGCTGTGCGGACGATCTGCTTCTGACCTCTGAGGAAATCGGGCGCATGACGGATGATGAAATCTGTCGTGTCCTGCCGCGTCTGTGTGTCATCGCACGTGCCATGCCGCAGGATAAGAGCCGCCTTGTACGAATTGCGCAGAATACAGGTCTTGTCGTTGGGATGACGGGTGACGGTGTCAATGACGCACCCGCACTGCGCTGTGCCGATGTCGGATTTGCACTCGGCGGCGGAACCGAGGTTGCACAGGAAGCGGGTGACATTGTGATTCTTGACGACAATCTTTCCTCCATCGCAAAAGCGGTTCTGTACGGGCGGACGATCTTCAAAAGCATCCGCAAATTCATCATGTTCCAGATGACGACCAATCTGTCGGCGGTCGGTATTTCACTGCTTTGTCCGCTGTTTGGCATCGATGCGCCGATCACGGTACTGCAGATGCTTTGGGTGAATCTGATCATGGACACACTCGGCTCTCTTGCATTTGCGGGAGAAGCACCGTCGGCAGATACGATGCGCGAGAAACCGAAGCTGATCGGTGAGGCGATTATGAGTCCTTATATGGTACGCCGTATTGCATGGATGGGTGCTTATCTGCTGTCCCTCTGTCTGTGGTTTGTTCACAGCGAGGGGATGCGGGAGCATTTCGGCTATTACGAAAATCCGATTCATTTCCTCGGTGCGTTTTTTGCGCTGTTCATCTTTGCCGATATTGCCAATTCCATTTCGGCAAGAACCACGCATGTCAACCCGATCCACCGCCTTGCCGCGAACCGTGCGTTTGTCGTCATCTTCGGATGTATTATCGCGGCACAGATTGGTATGATCTATTTCGGCGGCGCGGTGTTCCGCACAAGTCCGCTTGCCGTCGCTGATCTTCTTCTGGTCGGTGCGCTTGCCGCAAGTGTTCTGCTTTGGGGAATGCTTGTCAAGATCATTTTGGGACGCCGCTACCGAACCAATACCGTATAACAGCAAAACCGCCGTTTTCTTTCGGAGACGGCGGTTTGTTGTGTGGTTTCTATGTTCAGGAATAAAAGTCGTGACAGCCGATGGAGAACAGTGCCTGTCGGTTCTCGACAATCCAGAAGCTCGATGCCTGGCGCGGGTCTAAAAAGTAAAGCGCTTTTTCGGAGATGCGGCATCCGTCCAGAATCAGCTTCGCGGCGATGATGCTTTCCTCGGACGGCGTTTTGTAAATCGCACCGTTGGCAATCGGTGTAAACTGCACACCCCATTTGCGGTCAAAAATGACCCCGTAGATCGTATTCGGAAACTGTTTCGATGCGGCGCGGTTCATGACGACCGAGCCGACTGCAAGTTGACCGCGCAACGGCTCCGCACCTGATTCCGCGTAGATGATGCGGGAAAGCCAATAGACATCGTCCTCACGGTAATACTGTTCCCCGGGTGTGATCGTGCCTGAGCCGCGTGTGATTTCCACGGCGCGTTTGTCTGCGTTCCAATGGATTTTGCCGCCCATGGCACGGACTGCTGTGCGCAGAGGAACATATGTCACGCCGTTTACAAGTGTATTCGGTGCAGGATGCAGAGCGGAGAGGGCAAGATACCGTCCGTTTGCGGTGATGTAGATATCGCCCGGTGCGGCAGTCAGCGTCAGTGCATCGGTTTTGACCGCGGCACAGCCGTTTTTGCTGTCCCAATATATGTTTGCGCCGGGAAGAAGCTGTTCTGCCAAGGTGCGGAGGGGCAGATATGTGACGCCGTTTTCAATGATATAAGCGTCGACAGGGCATCGGACATCGTCGATATAAACGGGGACAGTGCTGTAGGATGGATGTGCACGGGTTTCTGTGATGCTATGTGAGATCGGCTCCATATCTGCTGCGCGAACCTGTACGGCAGGTGCAAGAAGAATCAGGATTGCAGCGACGGATGCGGTGATCCGTCGTCGGATACGGTTTCGGATTTCAGTAGAGTTTCGTTTCATAGTCTGGTTCCTTTCTTTTGTGGCTTGTCTGATGGCAGAGAAGTGACGGAATGAACGAACTGCCGGATTTGCTGTGGGAATGGAAGTGAACACTTCGGTTTCCATTATACAGCATTTCACACAGGCATGCAACCCACAATATTCGGTAAAAAAGGAAACTTCCGGTAAAATCGGTGCCGATGTCCGCTTGACAAAACGTACTGCCTGCGTTATAATAATGGCATAAGCAAACGCCGACCACATGAGGAAAAAACACGGAATGATCTATGAAAAATCAAGCAATTTTACATGAAATCACAGCGCCGCTTCTGTACTGGTATCAGGGAGCAGCACGCGATTTGCCATGGCGCCGCAGTCCAACGCCGTACCATGTGTGGATCTCGGAAATCATGCTCCAACAGACGCGCGTGGAAGCAGTCAAGGGCTATTATGCGCGGTTTCTGGATGCCTTTCCGACGGTGGAAGCACTTGCCGCGGCGGACGACGATGCACTCAATAAGGTCTGGCAGGGGCTTGGCTACTACAGCCGTGCGCGGAATCTCAAAAAAGCGGCAATCGCAATAGTCTGTGACTATGACGGTGTGCTGCCCGCCGACCACAAAGCACTTCTGTCCCTTCCCGGTATCGGTGCGTATACAGCAGGTGCGATCGCATCGATTGCCTTTGGCTTGCCGACGCCTGCGGTTGACGGCAATGTTCTGCGCGTGGTCACACGGCTTTGTGCCGATGATGCCGATATCATGAAGCAGACAACCAGGGATGATGTGACAGCCGCTCTTGCCGACATCTATCCGCGGACACCCGATGAAGCGGCGATGATGACGCAGGCATTGATGGAGCTTGGGGCAACGGTCTGTGTGCCGAACGGTGCGCCGCACTGTGACGCATGTCCGCTTTCTTCCCTGTGCCGCGCACATGCGGAGGGTACGGAGCTGAACTATCCCAACAAACCGCCGAAGAAGGGAAGAACGCTTGTCGACAAGACCGTGTTCCTTCTGCGGTGCGGCGATCGGTATGCCATCCGAAAGCGTCCCGACGAGGGGCTTTTGGCAGGACTTTGGGAGTTTCCGTCGATGGATGCGGTATTGGACGAGCATGATGCGGCTGCTTATTTACAGGACTGCGGTTTTGTTGTGGAAACAATCGAGAGAATCCCTGACGCAAAGCATATTTTCACGCACATTGAGTGGCACATGCGCGGTTATGCTGTTCGTGTTGCCAAGGAGCAGTCATCGTTTGTTTTTGCCGATGCGGAGGAAATTTATCAAATGTACAGTATCCCAAGTGCATTCAAGGCGTTTTTGGCGCTGTTGGATAAGTCAGATCAGGAGGAATCTATCGGATGCTTGCATTGCGAAAAATGAACCGTGATGATATTGAGGAACAATGGCGGTATGTCACGGCGCTGCCTGCCGACGAAAACGGACTGACAAATCCTTATGAGGGTGTGTCGTTTGAGGAATACCGCGATCATGTTTTGCCGGAGCTTTTGATGCACGAGCATCCTGTCAATATGCCCGACTGGTTTGTGCCCGAAACCTATTATTATCTATGGGACTGCGAAACGCTCATCGGTGAATATCGGATCAGACATCATCTGACGGATACTCTGAAAGCAGGAGCAGGTCACATCGGATACAGCATCAAAAAGGAATTTCGCGGTCGGGGCTATGGTACAAAAGGATTGGCTCTATGCTTGGAGCTGGCAAAACAGATTGTCCCGGAGGATGAAATCTATCTGCGTGTGCTGAAAAATAATAATCCGTCCTGCAGGGCAATTCTCAAAAACGGTGCTTATATTGCAGGAGAGGACGAAACGCATTTCTATATGCGTATCAAAAAATAAAACCAGGAGTAGAGGTTATGATGATCAAAGAATACACCGTGTCCGAATACCATGGATACGAAAGAATTGACTTTATGTTTGCAGGACACAATGCCGTTGTGATTCTGCCGAAGGAACCCCGTGCAGACTGTGCGTGGGTCTGGCGTGCGGAATTTCTCGGTGCATTTGACGTGGTGGATGTGGAAATGCTCCGCCGCGGCTGGTATCTGGTGCACTATTCCATTTCCAACATGTTCGGCTCACCGCAGTCCGTTGCGCTGATGAAAGCATTTTATGACTTTGTCGTTCCTGCATTCGGACTGAATCAAAAGTGCGATATCTTCGGCTTTTCCCGCGGTGGGCTGTACTCGTTCAACTTTACATGCGCACATCCCGATTGTGTTTCTGTGCTGTATCTTGACGCGCCGGTGCTTGATATGCGCGACTGGCCGTGCGACGACAGATACGAAGGCGGCTTTGACTATAACGAATGCCCGAAGCAGTACGGCATGCCCCGCGAGGAATTTATGGCTCAGCGCGATCTGCAGCCGGTCGACCGTATCTATGCGCTGATGGATACCAAGGTTCCTGTTGTGCTCGTCGCAGGGGATTCCGATGCTGTCGTTGAGTTCCGCCGCAATGGCAGACGGCTGTGTGATGCGCTGTATTCCGCGGGTTATGACTACATGGAAATCGTCAAGCCGGGCTGCGATCACCACCCGCACAGTGTGGAAGATCCGACGCCTGTTGCCGATTTTATCGCATCTCACCGATAAGTGCGGGAAATCGTCTTTGAATTGATAAAATTTTCACCAATTTCCGCAATTTCCAAAAGAAAATATCAAAATTCCCTTTACAATCGGGGGAAAATGTGATACAATATATAGGAATCCGGATAAATATTTGCGGATGCTTTTCCGACTCATATTTATACTGAATATTTTTTAGGAGGATACACTCACATGGCAAGAAAGAAAATATCCATGGACGGTAACCAGGCTGCCGCTCACGTAAGCTACGCGTTTACTGAAGTTGCAGGTATTTACCCGATCACTCCGTCCTCCCCTATGGCTGACTACGTAGACCAGTGGTCCGCACAGGGTCTGAAGAACATTTTCGGCACTCAGGTAAAGGTTGTCGAAATGCAGTCTGAAGCAGGTGCTGCAGGTACCGTTCACGGTTCTCTCGCTGCAGGTGCTCTGACCACCACTTACACCGCATCCCAGGGTCTTCTTCTGATGATCCCGAACATGTACAAGATCGCAGGTGAACTTCTTCCCTCCGTCTTCCACGTTTCCGGTCGTTGTGTTGCTTCCCATGCACTGAACATCTTCGGTGACCACTCCGACGTTTACGCATGCCGTCAGACCGGTTTCGCTATGATGGCAGGCTCCAACCCGCAGGAAGTCATGGACCTCGGTGCTGTCTGTCACCTGGCAGCAATTAAGGGCCGCGTCCCGTTCATCAACTTCTTCGATGGTTTCAGAACTTCTCACGAAATCCAGAAGATCGAAGCTTGGGACTTTGAAGACCTGAAGGAAATGACCGACATGGATGCGGTTGCTGCATTCCGTGCACACTCCCTCAACCCCGAACATCCCGCTCTCCGCGGTTCCGCTGAAAACGGCGATATCTTCTTCCAGCACAGAGAAGCATGCAACAAGTTCTACAATGCACTTCCCGCTGTTGTCGAAGAATACATGGACAAGGTCAATGCCAAGATCGGTACTGACTATAAGCTGTTCAACTACTACGGCGCAGCTGATGCTGACCGTGTTATCATCGCTATGGGTTCTGTCTGTGACGTCTGCGAAGAAGTCATCGACTACATGAACGCTCACGGCGAAAAGGTCGGTCTCGTTAAGGTCCGCCTGTACAGACCCTTCGTTGCTGAAAAGCTCATCGAAGCAATTCCCGCAACCGCAAAGAAGATCGCTGTCCTCGACAGAACCAAGGA
>JAZTZC010000094.1:0-5078 GCA_045637265.1 Eubacteriales bacterium
GTAACGTCGTTGTCGATGGAGCCGGGAATACCGATGGTCGGCAGACCGCGGTTGGACAGGTCGGTAGCACCGCGGAAGGTACCGTCGCCGCCGATGGCGATGACACCGTCAATGTCGTGCTTCTTGCAGTTTGCGATTGCCTTCTGCATGCCTTCTTCATAGCGGAATTCGTCGCAGCGTGCGGAGTACAGGAATGTGCTGCCGCGGCCGATGATGTTGGAAACATCGCGGGGATCAAGCACCTTCATGTCGTCTTCGATCATGCCGCGGTAACCGCCGTAAATACCGACAACCTCAACACCTTTATCAAGAGCGGTACGGACAACCGCGCGGACAGCCGCATTCATACCGGGAGCGTCGCCGCCGGATGTCAGTACACCGATTCTTCTGAACTTTTCCATGGTCAATTTCCTCTTTTTTCTAATGATATTCCTTGTGAAAATTCTTTTGATCTTTCATCGGACATTCTGCGGCGATGGCACAGCGATCGCGGAAAATCAGACGTCCTTATCCGAATACTCGGATATAAAGTTTGGGAATGCATCGGAGACGTTATAGCGATGCACCCCGCATTAAATATTTTTCAACGTATATTTTATCACGTTTTATCAGAAAAATCAAGGGGTTTTGGCAAAATTCCTTGACATTTCGGTAAAACTTTAACAAAATATACGGTCGGAATACCGTTTGGGATCATAAGAAACGAACCGTGAAACGCCTTCCCCCGTCAGTATCATGCGAAAAAAGCGCAAAAGAATGCGTGATATGAAAAATGAACATACAATTCCTTCATATTCTACCGATAAAATTATGAATAAATCGAAAATAATGCAGGATTCCTATTGCAAAAATTCATTTTTTGGTGTATCATATTATATAACACATTTTGCCTAAAGGAATATATATCATGAAAGTAAATAAGAGCAATCCTACCCTTGAATTTGATACAACAACCAACCTACTCGAGCAGCACGCGTACCGCTACAGTCTGCAGGATCGCGCAACGCCGAATCTGTACCGTCATCTGTTTGACTACGATTCCATTCCGAAGGTTGCATTCAACCATCGAAACGTGCCGATGCATATGCCCGCCGATATCTGGATTACCGACACGACGTTCCGCGACGGTCAGCAGTCCACCTCTCCGTTCACCGTCGAGCAGATTGTGCATCTTTATAAGCTTCTTGCAAAGCTCGGTGGTCCCAAGGGTATCATCCGCCAGAGCGAATTCTTTGTCTATACCGAAAAGGACCGTGCGGCGGTCAAGGCCTGCATGGATCTCGGACTGCCGTTCCCCGAAATCACAACTTGGATCCGCGCAAACGAAAAGGACTTCCAGCTTGTCAAGGATCTCGGTATCCGCGAAACGGGTATCCTGTTCTCCTGCTCCGACTATCATATCTATAAGAAGATGGGCTTGACCCGTGCGCAGGCAATGGAAAAGTAACTCGGGATCGCGCGTCAGGTCATGGAATACGGCATCTCCCCGCGCTGTCACTTTGAGGACATCACCCGCGCCGACTTCTACGGCTTTGTCGTTCCGCTGGCAGATGCGCTGACCCAGCTCAGCCACGAAACCGGTATCCCGGTCAAAATCCGTGCCTGCGATACGATGGGCTACGGCGTCACCTATCCCGGTGTTGCGCTTCCTCGCTCCGTACAGGGTATCATCTACGGTCTGATGCATTATGCCGGCGTTCCGTCCGAACTGCTGGAATGGCACGGTCACAATGACTTCTATAAGGTCGTCACCAATGCGGCTACCGCATGGCTCTACGGCTGCTCCTCCGTCAATTGCTCGATGCTCGGTATCGGTGAGCGTACCGGTAACTGTCCGCTGGAAGCAATGGTTATCGAATACTGTTCTCTGCGCGGTACGACCGACGGTATGGATCTGTCCGCCATCACCGAAATCGGGGAATACTTTGAACAGAACATCGGCTACGATATCCCGCCGAGAACGCCGTTTGTCGGACGTAACTTCAACGTGACCCGTGCAGGTATCCATGCGGACGGTCTGCTCAAGGACGAGGAAATCTACAACATTTTCAACACCGAAAAGATTCTCGGCAGACCCGCAACGGTCGCTGTTGACTCTCACTCCGGTCTTGCCGGTATTGCGCATTGGCTCAACGGCTACTTCCGCCTGAAAGGTGACGAGGCCGTCGACAAGCGCGCACCGATCATTGCCAAGATGAAGGAAAAGGTCGATGAGGAATACGCTGCCGGCAGAACGACGGTCATGGGTGACGGTGAGTTGGAGCATATTCTCTCCGTTGTTGACTTTGAAGAATACGACCGTCTGTCGCATATCCATCAGCACATTCATCTATAATCGGTGAAGCGTTATGCGAAATCTGTTTCTGCCCGATGACTATCAACGGGATATCTACTGCTACAATGCGGACTATCTTTCTTCCCGCGGTATCCGGTTTCTGATGTGTGACATTGACAACACACTTGTGACCTACGACGACCCCGAGCCGACAGAATCTCTGCTTGCATGGATTCATGAACTGCACGCAGCTGGAATTGAGATCGGGTTTATTTCCAACAATACTGCCGAGCGTGTGGAGCTGTTCAACCGTTCCCTCGGTTTTACTGCGTACCCCGATGCGCACAAGCCGCTGACGGGGACAATGAAGCATTTCCTGTCGCAGACCTCTTACAAAAAAGAGGAAATCGCGCATGTCGGCGACCAGATCTTTACCGATGTCTGTATGGCGCATGCGTGTGATCTGACGGCACTCCTGCTGCCGCCGATCAAGGACAAGAAAACGCTGTTCTTCCGCATCAAGCGTGTACTGGAAAAGCCGTTTCTCGCCTATTATCTCCATACGAAAAAAGCATAAATGCTGTATGACAGCCGCACGGATCACAGTGATTCATGCGGCTGTTTTTTTGTGCGGAAATCGAGGAGAGTGCTTGCAATCGAACGGAAAATATGGTATAATGACGAAAAAGAACGTGATAAGGGGATCAACGGTATGAAACAAACAATACTGGCAAGTGACTTTGACGGGACACTTTGCCACAAATATACGCCCGACGGCTATCCGGCGACGGCGGAGGTGCTCGCGGCAATCTGTGACTTCCGTGCCGAGGGTGGTCTGTTCGGGGTGGTTACGGGACGTGACTGGCGCTGGAGTTGGTATGAACTCGACCAGAACGGCAAGCTCGACTTTGATTTTATCATTGCGCTGAACGGTGCGCAGATTTACGATCGGGCGGGGAATCTGATTCTCGACCGAACGGCAGACGGCAGTGTTATGATCGGCGAGAAGACGATGGCACGCACACTCGCAGAACGGTGCTGGGAGCATGTCGGCGATTATTTTGCGCTGATCTGCGGCACGGTACGGTATCACTTTTCCGCGCATCTGCCCGAGGGCGGTGAGGAGGATGGCGATATGTATTCTCCGCACACACTGCTTGATGAAATCGGTGCGTTCCACATGGCAAGCGCCTTGGGCGAACCCGGTTTTCAGGCAAACGACGTTGGGGACATCTTTCGTGCGGAATTCGGCGAATGGCTCAATCCGCAGCCGAACGGTCGATGCATGGACATCCCGCCCAGAGGTGTTGACAAGGGAGAAGCGATTGCACGGTATGCAGCACATATGGGGGTTTCCCGCGATAATATCTGGTCCGCGGGCGACAACTACAACGATATCGCGATGCTTGCGCCTTTCCACGGCTGTGCCATGGCAAACGGGGTACAGGCGGCAAAGGACGCGGCGGAATATGTATGCAAAGATATTGCCGATGTGATCGACACCATAAGAAAATCAGGACATTCTTAAAACGCAGGAGGGAACGATAAAACAATGAAAGTAGGAAATACAACCGGTTATTTCTGGTACGGAGAGAATGCAGACGGCATTTACGGCAGAATGGCAGAGATTGGATATGAAGCGGCGGATCAGTCGATGTGCGATATCAAGGATCCGATCTTCCACGATGATGCGGCACTAAAAAAATTCTGTGATGACAACAAAGCTGCGTCGGCGCGTCACGGCATCGTCATCAATCAGCTTCACGGTCCGTGGCCGACGTATGATACCGAGGAGGACACCCGCGCGGAGGGCTGGAGATGCTTCCACCGTGCCGTGCTTGCCTGCCACATGATGGAAATTCCGTACATGGTGTTCCATCCGCAGATGCCGTACGGATGGGGCAATGAAGAAGAACCTGAACTTGCAAAGAAGCTGACGGTCGATCTGATGGCTGATCTGCTGCCCGACTGCGAAAAGTACGGCGTGACGATTTGTCTTGAAAATATGCCGTTCCGCGGGCATCGCATTTCCACGATGGATCGCATTGTTGAGGTGCTTGACATTCTGCATCATCCGAAGGCAGGTATCTGCTTCGATACCGGTCATGCGCTCGTGTTCGACCACGATCTCGGTGACACGGTACGGCTGGCGGCACCGTATCTGAAGTGTCTGCATGTCCATGACAACGACGGTACACGCGATGCGCACAGAATTCCGTTCCATCACAGTGAGGGCAAGGGAAATTGGAACAATTTTGTTTCGGCACTGGCAGAAGTCGGTTACTGCGGCGTCATGAGTCTGGAATGTATGGGTGATATTCCCGATGTTCCGCTGAATCTGCGCAAGTCCTATGAAAAGCTGACCTATGATACAGGACGGTATCTTGCCGATGCGGTGGAAGCATTGAAAAAGAACAACGTGTAAAAGACGGTAAATAAGGAAGAGAGAACTTCGTGGTTTGAAAAGCCATGAGGTTCTCTCTGTTTGTTGGCGTGTATTGGAAGCGGCGGGAGCAAGCCTCCGCCCTACGCAGTAAATGTTTTGGTTTGCGCGCTGTTATGCCATTCCTCAAAACAGCAGCATTGAGAAATAGGTCACCGTATCGGCGCCGTTGATGTACTTGATGCCGCAGTGACGGGACAGATCGACGACATTGATGCCGCATGCTTCCATCGACTGGCGTGCTTTTTCGGGGAAACGGCAGGGGGCGTCGGGATAGGTGCATTTTGCGCAGATGCCGCAAGCACCGGCACCGAGATGGACATACTGTCCGACAAACGCACCGAGCTTGTCTGCAATCAG
>JAZTZC010000095.1:0-1864 GCA_045637265.1 Eubacteriales bacterium
GTAGCGGTAAATGTCGCTGTCATAAAAACGCATTTTGTCCGCGGTCATGGCATCAGAGGTCGGATAACCGAACAGGATCACGGGAATCTTGTTGTCCTGCGCCAGCACCAGCATACTTTCAATGCCCTGATAATGAACATCGAGATCAAGGATCAAAAGCTGACAGCTTTCATGCGCAACGAGCGTTTCCATTTCCTCCATCGTCAGCGTTTCCGAATGGGAAACCGTTCTGCCAAGTGCGGATAACTCCAGCGTAAGCATTCTTGCAAACAGTCTGTCGGTGGAAATCAGTCGGATCTGTGACATCGGTCATTTCTCCTGATAGGCAGGAAGGGTGCGGTAGTCGACGATATCAACGTCGGTGAAGTACGCATGGATGATTTCCTCCCATGTGTATCCCTGTTCCGCCATGTTCTTGACGCCCCACTGCGAGACGCCGCCGCCGTGTCCCCAACCCTTGCCGATGAATAAGAAGTTGTTCGTGCCGGAATCGAGAAGCGCATGCGCATCGTCGGGGATATCATAATGCGGCGGACGCTCGGTGATGACCTTTTCCGCGCCGTCTGCCTGAATGACAGTCATCCCCTCGGTGACATCGATTTCCTTGATGCCGTCCGCTGTCATGACCTTCATTGTCTTCTTTTCCTCGGTTTCCGTAATCGGAAGTTCAGCACTGCCTTCTGCGGTCATCAGCGCGACCACTCGGTTGAGCAGTTCGATATTGCCCTTGTGGCCGACGACAAAGTTGGCGCTCTTCAAATAGCGGCTGAGTGCCGTGCGGATGATATCGGTACCCTTGAGCGTAATTTTAACACCGTAAATGTCAACAAGTTCAAGACGGTAGACATAGGTGGAATTTTCGGCAAGCTCGAGGATGTTGATCTCGGCAATCGCTCCCTGCAGCTGCTTGTAGCCTTTACTGTACAGATAGGAATAAAGCTCATAGCCGGAAACCTCACCGAGCCAGACGCCGTTCGGATGCGATGCGTAGTCCTCCCACGGCGTAGAAACTGCTCGCAGATACGGATACGCACTTCCGTTCCATATCTGCTCGATATTGACGGTACAGCCGCCTGTGACCGCAGAGTAGAACGCAGAACACGGCTTTCCGTTGTAGGTTACAAGCAGACCCTCGGTCGAGGATACCGCTTCACGGATGGCATCGTTTTCTTTGCCCGTGCCCATATAGACCTGACAGTCGGTGCCGTTGCAAAGATCAATGCCCAGCGACTTGTGATGTCCGACGTTGGATAGTGTATAGGAACGCACAATGCAGGCAAACGCCTTGAGCGCATCCAGCTCCCAATGGTTGCCGATTTCCCACGGAACAACACCGGCGACATAGTTTTCAAGATCAATGAGATTCGTCACGGAAATGCCGTTCTCGTATCTTGCAAACAGGAAAATGCCGCGATAGCTGTTCTTTGCGGGCGTGACGATAAAATTCTCTTTGGGAATCGCATTCGGATCGTCCTTGTTCACATCGTCATCCTCACGTGCGGACAGACCAAGCTCACCGTCGGCGGAGCAGTATTCAAACAGAATCAGATTGCTGTCGGGAGCGAGCAGGGTTACCGCATTGTCGCGCGGATAAATACCGGTCGGCTTTTCACCGGTTGCCGTTTCAATCAGAGATATCTTGTCGGATGCGCTGCTGCCGGAACCGAAGTCGCCGATAGAGACATACAGCCCGCCGTTGTTGTAGGTTGGGAATGCATAGATGAGGGAGGAGTAAATACCGGCAGTCTTCAGCTTGTTGTTGACGTTTTCAACAGCCGCCGTCAACGCCGCCTGATCTTTGTAAGCGGTCGGAAGCTGCAGATGATATCCGCCGATGATAACGCCCTTCGATGCCGGGAAATAA
>JAZTZC010000096.1:0-1653 GCA_045637265.1 Eubacteriales bacterium
GGTATTCAATTACGAGGTGAGTGCATCTCTGCCCGAGATCAGAGAGAATTATGACCGTCTGTTTGCCGCATACAACAACGGAGGAACGTTCTGATGCTGCCGAAGATCCTGCCCCTCCCAAAGAACATGTCTGTCGGTGACGGCATTGTCCGCATTGCACCGACTTATACGGTACACGGATTTGATGCGGTGACGTTTGCGCCCGTGCTTGCTGCAGCGGCAGATTATTTTGACCGTGTCTTCGGCTGTGTGCCGTGCCGTGCAGAGGACGGTGCGGAGGCGGGCCTGGTCTTTGTCCGCGACGAAACACTTGCCGCGCATGCGCACAGCATCACAGCCGACGGCGGATGCGTGACGGTGCGTGCGGCGGATGAGGAAGCGTTTGCCCATGCTGTCAGTGCGCTGCTGCTGTCGCTGGAAGCGGACGAAGAAGGGCTGTATCTGCCGTCTCTGCGCATCGAGGATGCACCCGAGGGGCGCTGGCGCGGTCTGATGATCGATCTTGCGCGCAAGTGGCATCCGATCAAATATCTCTATGATGCCGTGGATCTGTGCTTTGTTTACCGCATCAACCGCCTGCAGCTGCATTTTACCGACGACCAGAGCTTTACGTTCCCGACCGATGCCTATCCGAAGCTGCGGACGGAAAACCGCTGTTATTCCAAAGAAGAGCTGCGTGCGCTGGATGCCTATGCCGCCGCACGCGGAGTCACACTCGTCCCCGAGCTTGACCTGCCCGGCCATTGCTCCTGCTTCAATGCGGCATATCCCGAAATTTTCGGTACAAACGGCATTATGTGTGCCGAGGAAAAGACCTTTGCGGCACTGGAAACGCTCATTGACGAGATCATTGCGCTCTTTGGACACGCGCCGTATCTGCATCTCGGCGGAGATGAAGCGGAGATCGCGCGCTGGGACGATTGTGAGGGCTGCCGTGCTTACCGTGCGGAACATGACCTGCCCGATGTTCACGCGCTGTATGCGCACTATCTGCAGCGCATGACCGATTATGTGCTGTCGCGCGGTGTGACGCCCATCATCTGGGAGGGCTTTTCCGAGGAATACAACCACCTGATCTCCAAGGATGTCATCGTCATTGCATGGGAATCCTACTATCAGCTTGCACCGCAGCTTCTGGCCGGCGGCTTTACGCTCATCAACTGCTCCTGGAAGCCGCTTTATATCTGTACACCGGGTACGCATTGGACGCCCGGGGAAATTCTGAAATGGGACATTTACCGCTGGCAGCATTGGTGGGAAAAGTCGGTCGCATCCAAGCAGGATATTGTTGTTCCCGATTCCTCACCCGTCATCGGCGGTCAGATCTGTGCATGGGGTGACTCCATGGTCGGCATGCCGTCCAATGAAGCCGCATGTGCAGCGGAATTTGCGCTGATGCGCGAGCGGATCCCGGCGCTGGCGGAAAAGACGTGGAATACGCATTCCGCGGTAACCGCCGATGAACTCGCCGGGCGCTTTGCACATACCGATGCTTGTCTGGAAAGGATCCTGCGCAGATGATGCGGCGGTATCTGTGTTTTCTTTTGTCGGCGGTGATGCTTGCGGCGATGCTCTGTATGACGGCATCCGCGTTTGCGATCACGCCCGATACGGTGCTTTATACCACCGATACAACGCTGGCTGACGGACTGA
>JAZTZC010000097.1:0-1960 GCA_045637265.1 Eubacteriales bacterium
GGTAACGCCGCTTCCGCGCTCCCAGACACGCATGCGAAGCGCCGTTGGGGACAGCACCTCGACACATTCCGCGTTGACACCGCCTGCAAATGTCGGATGGGTCGACACGGCGGCAAGCATCTCCATCGGAAACTGTTCGGCATCTTCTGTGAAAATCACAGCATGCGGGTTACCGACGGAAACGGGAATGACGGACAGGGGCTGGTCGCAGACATCGAGCGAACGCGCATCATCGACTGCGGCAATGCCCATATCAACGGTGACCGATGCGATTTGTGCGGGATTGACGGGATCGGGATGCAGTGTGAGGAAACGCAGACCTGCGGGCGTTTCGATGACAAGCTCTGTTTTTGCGGTCAGACGGCGGTCATAGACGTATTTGCCGACACAGCGGATGCCGTTGCCGCACATCATCGCCTCCGATCCGTCAGCATTGAAGATGCGCATACCGAAATCGGCGGCAGGGTTGGTCGGCGGGGTAATATAAATCATGCCATCGGCGCCGATACCGAAATGGCGGTCGGACAGCAGACGCGACAGTGCGGGTGCATTGGCGGGCGGTGTACCGTACACATACAGGTAATCATTGCCAAGTCCGTGCATTTTTACAAATTGCAGCATATTGGTTCCTCCTCGGACAGGATACATGCAGTATACCATGCAATTGTGTCGTGGGTATGTCCGCCGAACAAAAAAAGAAACTTTTTAAAATATCGGATTCGCTCTTGTGATTTGTGCGCGGATATGGTATAATGAAGAAAAACGCTGTCCGAACATCATTCGGACGAAAGGAGTACATGATGAAAATTTTATTCCAAGGCGACTCGATCACCGACTGCGGCAGAGGAAACGGACTCGGACAGGGTTATCCGCTGCTCATCAGCGCAAGACTGGGGCTGGATGCACCGGGTGAGCACGAATTTCTGAACTTCGGCATCAGCGGCAACCGCGTTGTTGACGTCTATGCGCGCATCAAAAAGGACGGCTGGAACCATGAACCCGATGTATTCAGCATCCTGATCGGTATCAACGACGTTTGGCACGAGCTTGGCGGTGGAAACGGCGTCGAGGCAGACCGCTTCTATACCGTTCTGAAAATGCTTGCTGACGACACGATTGCGCGTTTCCCGAATATCCGCATGATCTTTATGGAACCGTTTACGCTGAATACGGGTGTTGTCGCTGAAAACTGGGACTACTTCCGCGAGGAAACCGCTCTTCGCGGTGCGGCGGTCAAGCGCGTTGCCGAGGAAGTCGGTGGTCTTTATCTGCCGCTGCAGGAGAAGTTCAACGAAGCGTGCGGGATGTGTGATGCGTCCTACTGGCTGCGCGACGGTGTCCACCCGACGCCTGCCGGACATCAGCTGATCGCCGATGCGTGGCTGGAACTGTTTGAGCGGGAGATTTTGGGGGGAATCATAATCAGAGGATAGCCGGAAATTGTAATTAAGGAAGCTATGCTGACGGCAGCACCCACCAAAACCTTCCCTTGGGGGAAGGTGGATTTCGGTGAAATTGCCTTTGCAATTTTGCCGAAAGACGGATGAGGGTTGTATGGCAAGACACGACCCACATCCGTCACCCGAAATCATCATCTATCCCAACCTCAACAGCACCACAAAAGGAGAACACCATGACAACCAACCAAAACGAAAAACGATACGATATGCTGATCATCGGCGGCGGTCCTGCGGGATATACTGCGGCACTGTATGCTTCCCGTGCGGGACTTGACACCGTGGTGCTCGAACGCATGGCACCGGGCGGACAGATGGCGCTGACCGGGGACATCGACAACTATCCCGGCTTTGATGAGGGTATCGACGGCTTTACGCTCGGTATGAAAATGCAGGCGGGTGCGCATCGGTTCGGTGCTGTGACGGACTATGCCGAGGTGCGCTCACTCGATGTATCCGCACCTTGGAAACGGGTGGAGACGACGCTGGGCACATATTTTGCA
>JAZTZC010000098.1:0-3953 GCA_045637265.1 Eubacteriales bacterium
TACTGCTCTGCAACCGTGCAGGCGGTATGATTATGTCGCCCGAGGAAGTGCTTGCCAAGATCGACGAGCTTGCCGCTCTGTAAGAATCAAAAAGGAGGAATTATAACATGATCGTGTTTGAAAAACCGAAAGCATTAACAGATGCGCCGCTTCACTACTGTCCCGGCTGCACCCACGGTATCATCCACCGTCTCGTTGCCGAAGCCATTGATGAGCTGGGCATCGAGGGTATCACCGTCGGCGTTGCGCCCGTCGGCTGCTCTGTTATGGCATATGATTACTTTGCATGCGATATGGTCGAGGCGGCTCACGGACGTGCTCCGGCAGTTGCAACGGGTCTGAAGCGCTGTATGCCCGAAAACATCATCTTCACTTATCAGGGTGACGGTGACCTCGCATCCATCGGTATGGCTGAAACCGTTCACGCCGCTACCAGAAATGAAAATATTACCATCATCTTCGTCAACAATGCCATTTACGGCATGACCGGCGGTCAGATGGCACCGACCTCCCTCCCCGGACAGGTCACCCAGACCTCTCCCTATGGCCGTGATGTCACCACCGCAGGTTACCCGATCCGTGTCAGCGAAATGCTGTCCACGCTGGAAGGTCCCGAATACATCGAACGTGTCGCTGTCAACAACGTCAAGAATGTCAAGAATGCCAAGAAGGCGATTCTCAAGGCATTCAAGAACCAGGTGGAAGGCAAGGGCTTCTCTCTGATTGAAGTCGTTTCTACCTGTCCGACCAACTGGGGTATGACGCCCGTACAGGCACTGGAATGGGTCAACACCAACATGCTTCCGTACTATCCGCTCGGCGTTTATAAGGACAAGAGCGCGGCTGCTGAAGCTGCGGCGAAGAAGGAGGACTGAGAACATGCTGACACAGATTCTGATTGCTGGCTTCGGCGGACAGGGTGTTCTGTTTGCCGGTAAGTTTATCGCGTACAAGGGTCTTTTTGAAGGCAAGGAAGTTTCCTGGCTTCCCTCCTACGGTCCCGAAATGCGCGGCGGTACTGCCAACTGCTCCGTCATTCTCTCCGACGATCCCGTCGGTTCTCCGATCGTTTCCAACCCCGATGTTCTGATGGCTATGAACCTGCCGTCGCTGGACAAGTACGAGGGTGCCTGCGTTCCCGGCGCGAAGATCATCGTTGACTCCACGCTGATTGAACGTAAGGTTGAACGTACCGATGTCGATGCATACTATATCCCCGCGACCAAGATGGCAAACGATGCGGGTATTCCCACGCTTGCCAATATGATTATGGTCGGCAAGATGATCCGTGAGACGGGCTGTATTTCCTTTGAAGAAATGGAAGCAGCTCTGGCAAAGGTCGTTTCCGCAAAGCGTGCAAACCTCGCGGAAATCAACCTGAATGCCCTCAAGATGGGTTACGATTACGAAGGTTAATTAAAATAAGCAAATAGCCGCCGATTTTGTGATTGGCGGCATTTGTCGTATCTGAAAGGAGATCAATATGGGAAGATATTCGATTGTTTCGCTTCTGCTCCTTGCCGCATTGCTCGTTTCCTGCGGCGGTAATGATACTGCGGATGCGGAGTCTAACGGCAGCGATGCTGTGACGGGAAGCGATACAGCGGCTGTTACAGAAGATAGCTATCAATATCCTGCGCTCGACTGCGGCGGTGAGTCGTTGCGAATTCTCAATGCTTCCAACGCATGGGGTACATATTCCATGCTGGATTTTGAAGAAGAAACCGGTGAATTGCTGGATGACAAGGTATTTCAGCGCAACCGCGGTATTGAGGAACGCTTCAATACGAATATGGAAGTGACTGAATATGACATCGATGAAGCGACCAAGCATTTTACCACAATCATGATGTCGGGTGAGGATCTTTATGATCTGACGTATCTGCGTGCGGACACCTTACCGGCACCGCTGACCGATGGCATGTTTTACGATCTGAATGAGATCAGCGGACTTCGTCTCGATGAGCCGTGGTGGGACAGTGCGATTGCAGAAGGCGGTACCATCGGTGACAACCAGTCGCTGTTCTTTGCATCCAACTATTTCTCACTGTTCGGCTTTGATGCAACCGTCTGCGTATACTTCAATGAGAAGATGTTCCAAAATCTGGATATCGAATTTCCGTATCAGCTTGTCCGCGATGGAAAATGGACGCTTGATCGCTTCTATGAATTTGCTGCGCTCGGTGCCAATACCAACGGTGACAGCTCCTTTGCCTGGACGGACAGCGGTTCGGCAGTTTACGGTGTTACGACATGGTCAAACGGATTTCAGGCGCTGCTCGGTGGTGCCGGTGCGTATTATCTGGAAATGCAAGACGGCAATCCCGTGCTTTCCGTGACCGATGAGCACTTTATCAATACGGCAACCTCTCTTGCGGAGAATCTGTTCTCGCGTGAAGGCGTCTTTGCTCTGTTCAATACCAGTGATAATACAAACCCTGACCATTATGAGGTCATGTTCCAGAACGGCAGAACCATTATGACCGTTGCGCAGATCAAGACCTCGTCGCGTTTCCGCGATATGGAAGACAGCTTCGGTATTCTGCCGCTTCCCAAATATGATGAGGCACAGGATGGCTATTCGTGCTATATCTCCTCCACACAGCTTCTGATGGGTATGCCGATTACGTCGACGAACACGGAACGTACAGCGATTCTGATGGATGCTCTGGCGTATGAATCCTACCGTGATGTTCTGCCTGTATACTATGAAGTCAAGGTATCGCAGAAGGGTCTGCGCAATGAAGAATCGATTGAAATGCTTGATATCATCCGCGCAAATCGCTATACGAATTTCGGTGAGGTATTCGGATGGACAAACGATCTGCAGTCGTCGGTCTATGGCAAGCTTTCTGCCGGCAGTGCTGATATCGCGTCCCTGATTGCGTCGAATCTCAAAACCATCGAGAAGAAAATCGAATCAACGATGGATATGGTCAATGAATAAACAAAACAAGGCTGGTGCAGGAAGCTGCATCAGCCTTGCATTTTGCAGAAAACGGAAATGGACAGGGAAGGGATATTTAGGATATCGGAAAAAAAGGGACTGTCGGGGACACCATTGCAGGCGTGCAGGTGTGAAGATGTGCAGATATCACTTCGCAGCATCCCGCACGAGTAGAATCGATGTCTTGATGTCAGCGGGATTGTCGGCTTTGATATCAAACAGTCGGCAGCCGCGAATGTCTTCGTTATGGCAGGCGTGGTAGGACAAAAATCCGTCGTAGCCGAGCATGATGCCCATGTAATTTGCCGAGAACTGGTTTTCGTGTTCGTGTCCGCAGAAGATCGCCTTGACATCACCGCGCTGGACACAGGCAGAGAAGAGCCCCGAATTGAGGGTGTGCGATGCAACGTCCTCGAGCTGATAACCCTTGAAGTTGACCTTGTTCTTGTGGACGGTGACAAGTGCATGCTCGGGCGTGGGAATGTGCATGTACATCAGAGACGGGACTTTGTGTCCGAGGTGGTTTTCCAGCATCTGCGAGGTCTGCCAGTACCAGAAGACCTGAGAGGTACGCGGACCGTCATAGTCGCCGGACGATGCCTGAGATGCCTGATAATAGCGGGTATCGGCGGGAAGACCGTAGTCCTCAAAAAACTCGGGCATGGAGTGGTTGGAGTCAAGTCCCCAGACGCCGAAGATCACATCCTTGCCGTCTGCATCGAACACGGGCAGGAAATAGTTGCCGACACCGTCGATATCATCGGGTCCGGCTTTGGACACACAGTGCGGATACGACTCGTAAATCGGCTGCTGTACTGCATTGGGTACGCCGTAATTGTCGTCGTGGTTGCCGAAAACGTGTGCCCACGGGATGCCGCGGCGCTCCATCGGTTCGGAAATCACGTCAAGGACGGAGCGGACATCGTCGACGGTTTCTGCGTGAATATAGCCGGGACCGCAGATGTCGCCTGCGATCAGAACGAGATCAAAGTCGGAGGCCAAGCGG
>JAZTZC010000099.1:0-2883 GCA_045637265.1 Eubacteriales bacterium
CGCAACGAGGAAACGCTGGAAATGCTCAACATCATCCGTGATTCCCTGTATCTTGACACGGAATATCTGTACAACCACACGCTCGGTCAGACCTGCTACATGGTGCGCGATATGGTATCCTCCAAGAAGTTCGACGTTGCATCGCACATGGCAAAGCAGGAAAAGACCATTTTGTCCACCATTGAAAAAACCATCGAAGCGATGCAAGCAAATAACCAATAAAAAACCAGGGATGCTGCAAGTTAACCTCGCGGCATCCCTGAAATTTATTTCACTTCAATGACACAAATCGCCATTTTGACAAACAGTTCTTTGAGAATCGACAGCTTGGCAAACAATGCGAAATATTTGCGAAGCGGCACCTCGCGGTAATACTGCGGGGTAATCGCAAGATCACGCAAAATGCCTTTGAATTTCTTCAGCGTCATTTTGTTGATATAACCGATTTTCTCAACGCCGTTTTCGTCGGTATAGAAACGTAACGCAAGACGCTCTGCTTCATCGGGAACGCCGCGAATCAGTTCTTTATACGCCTTGATCAGCGCATCATCGGAATAAAACAGCTGTACCCACGGAATGTTGATCGCATCGGACAAATGCGCGCCTGTCGGATGGTAATACGGCGGGAAGTTGATAAAGATTCTGCCGCCCGGACGGACAAGCCGCATGGCTTCCCGCAGCGCCGCACGGGGATTGTCTACATGCTCCATGAAATCGTTCATGATAACCGTATCAAAGGAGCGGTCTTCAAACGGCATCTCATACGCAGAACCGATCACGAACGTGAAACGATCGGAAAATCCGAGTTTCTCTGCCATGCTTTCCGCATCTGCACGATAATGCTCGACGATATCGACGCCTGTGACATGTTTTGCGCCAAGGGAAACATAGTAAAGACTCTTACCTGCCGCGGCGCATCCCATATCGAGGACTTCTTTTCCTTCGAACATATCCTCTTTGGTATAGCGATCCATATAGAGTTTGATGGTATCGAAGCCCTTTTCATACTGCCACATGGCATATGTTTTTGTTCCGTCATTCTGCATATTGAACGGATGCTCAATCTTCGGAAACCAATTGTGTGTTTTCAGAAGCAGCTGATACGGTAAGCCCATAATCCGAGTCCTTTCATGTCAGGAAATAAAGGAAAGCCGCAGCCCGATGTGAGATGCGGCATTCCTGATTGTTTTGATTATCTGCCGAGAACTGCGGCACCGATGATACCTGCATCATTGCGCAGCTGTGCAATGCGGATATCGGTAGCCTTGATGTTGTCACGGGAGTAGGTTTCGCCCTTGATGCGTTCCTTGATCGGGTTGAGGAGGTTGTCCTTTTCGTTGGAGATACCGCCGCCGATGGAGAGAACTTCGGGCTGGAAGATGTTGATGATGGATGCAAGACCGGAGGTGAGGTAACCGATATACTTGTCGACAACTTCCTGACCAGCCTTATCACCTTCTCTTGCAGCGTTGAACGCAGTTCTGCCGGAGACGTTGTCAAGGTTGCCTTCGACCATATCCCACATCTTGGTGGAATGACCTGCTTCTGCGATCTTTTCACGGGTCATACGGATCAGAGCGGTTGCAGAGGAGTATGCTTCCCAGCAGCCCTTTCTGCCGCAGGAACACTGTACGCCGTCATATTCGATAACGATATGACCGAGCTCTGCACCTGCATGGTTGAAGCCGGAATAAACCTTATTGTCGATGATGATACCGCCGCCGACACCGGTGCCGAGTGTGATCATAACGGAGTTTGCATAACCCTTTGCAGCACCTGCGATTGCTTCGCCCTTAGCTGCAGCGTTTGCGTCGTTTTCGATGAGAACGCGTTCGATGCCGATATACTTCTTGAGCAGGTCAGCGATCGGGAAATCGAGGAACTTCAGGTTATTTGCGTAAACGACGACGCCGGTATCGGAGTCAGCCGTACCGGGAGTAGCGATACCGATATATTCGATATCTGCTTCCGTCAGACCTGCATCTGCGATGATCTTCTTGCAGAGCGCTGCCATATCCTTGACGATTTCTTCACCGGGTCTGTCAGCACCGGTCGGAACGCTGTCCTTCTGGATGATTTCATAGTTGTCATTGACAATACCTGCCGCGATGTTGGTACCGCCCAGGTCAATACCGATAGTATACATATTTGTAAACTCCTTTTGTTTTTATTCACAGCCGGTACACATCGACCGACTTTGCTGTTATCATTATACAAGAATTTATCGCGTGTGTCAAGTGCTTTTCGCTAATTTTCGACGAAACCTCATGCACGCTTATTCTTCAATACCCATCTGGGACATCAGACGCTTATTGAATTCTTCTGCTGTATTGTAGCCCATCTTCTTCTGACGGTTGTTCATTGCGGCGATTTCCATGATGATGGCAAGGTTTCGACCGGGCTTGACGGGAATGGTGGTTGTGGGAACCGCGATGCCCATGATGTCGGTCGTTTCCTGATCCAGACCGAGACGGTCATACATTTTGCCCTGAACCCACGGTTCCAGGTTGATGATCATATCGATCTTCTCGGTTTCCTTGACAGCACCCATACCGAAAATACGGCGGACATCGACGATACCGATACCGCGCAGCTCGACATAGTGACGGATGATTTCAGGAGCGGAGCCGACCAGCGTTGTGGACGATACGCGCTTGATCTCCACCGCATCATCGGCGATCAGACGGTGACCGCGCTTGACGAGTTCAATGGCGGTTTCCGACTTACCGACACCGGAGTCACCGAGGATCAGAATACCCTCGCCATAGACTTCAACGAGAACACCGTGACGGGTGATGCGCGGTGCGAGCTTGACGTTCAGCCAAGACACGATGGATGCAGACAGCGCCGAGGTCCGTTCTCCGGTACGCAGAATCGGAATAT
>JAZTZC010000100.1:0-2310 GCA_045637265.1 Eubacteriales bacterium
GTATTTCCGTAGAAGCTGTCGGACAAATGCCCGAACAGAAAGCCGTTGAAAAACTCTTCCTCGAAGCAGCAACGGAAGCACTGACCAATGCGGTACGCCATGCGGATGCAAAAACATTACATATCCGTCTTACCGAAACAGAAACGGATTATAGGGTCTGCTTCCGCAATGACGGTAAGATACCTGAAACCACTGTCACGGAAGGCGGCGGACTCGGTTCTCTGCGGCGTAAAGTGGAAACTGCCGGAGGACTCATGCAGATTGACTGTCAGCCCGAATACAGCCTTACCGTTACCATGCCGAAAGGAGGGACTGAACGCATATGACACGAGTTCTGATTCTAGACGACGCTCCTATGGATCGACAGCTTTTGGAGTTATATGTCAAACAAAGCGGTCAATATGAACTGGTTCCCTCTGTGGAGAGTGCGGCTTTTGCGGAGTTCTGTTGTCGGACAACAAAGGTCGATCTGATCCTGATGGATGTCTGTACTTCTCTGTACGCCAACGGAATCGATGCAGCCGAAAAGATCAAACAAAATTTTCCGCAGACAAAAATCATTATTATTACCGGTCAGCCGGAATGTAGTTTCATTGATCGCGCACGAAAAGCCGGCGTGGACAGCTTTTGGTATAAAACCGAAACGGCCGAAAGCATTCTCAATATTATGGAACGAACCATGGCGGGTGAAAATATTTATCCGGAATCAACACCGCCGCTGCAGTTCGGATACATCACCAGCGATGAACTGACGGACCGTGAGTTAGAGGTTCACAGGGAGGTCGTAGCCGGTGAAAGTGATGCGGCGATTGCGGAAAAACTGTATATGTCTCTGCGTACCGTAAAAGGTCATATACAGTCCATGCGTGACAAGACCGGATTCAGAAATCGTACGGAGTTAGCCGTTCGTGCCAGAGACTGCGGACTGATCATTATTGATAAAGAAACCTAATAATTCCAAATATTGCAAGAAGTACTGTCAAATCGACGGTACTTCTTTTTTATGCACGAAAGTACGATGTGGATAATCTGCTGTAATGATAAAATATATAAGGATTTGAATGGAGCTTCTTCAGAAAGGAGGAGTACATGTGAAGAAAGTTCTTGTCAGTATCAAAAATGACCTGTTGTCAACAGCCGTTATCCGTACACTGAAGGATTGCGGAGAGTTTTTGCCGTGTCAGGTGACTTCTGAAGTCAGCACAAATACTTCCGACAAGTCCGCATCGATGGATGCCGACATTTTATTGATGGAAATCTCCTATCTTCCGGGAGCAACCATGGAAGGTCGGCTGAAAGAAATCAAACAGCTTCGCAAAAACGAGCCGGAATGTAAGATTGTAGCATTTTGTGATGACACTGCCGCTCCCGAACTTGCCCATAAAGTCACACAGTTAAAAAAAGATCGTCTGATCGACGGTTTCCTATACACCTCCGTTACGGCAAGCTATCTGATGTCAACTCTTGCATCACTGTAAAGTTATCGTTCAAAATACACCACAGAAAGGAGTAAATCATATGTTTTCAAAACTGACTGATTTACCTATGTTTATAGACATAATCGAAAAAGCGTATGGCAACAGAGTTGCATACCGATACCTTGTTGATGATCTGATCGTGGACAAGACGTTCGCACAACTCTCCCATGACGTAAAAGCCATCGCTTCATGGCTTATAAAGGAGGGATACAGAGGAAAGCATATCGCTGTCATTGGCTCTACCTCTTATCCGTGGATATCCACGTTTCTTGGCATACTGTGCAGTGCAAATGTTGTTGTCCCTGTGGACAAAATGCTTTCACCCAAAGAGATGCTGAATATTCTGGAAATGGGTGATGTGGATACCGTATTCGTTTCGGAGGAATTTGCACATTTATCCGAATCCATCAAACAGAGTAATTCTCGGATAACAAAAGTAATTTGTTTTGCGGATGGATACTTCGGAGAGATTTTACAGACCGAGGCGGTTTCGCTTCCGCACATTGATCCCGAAGCGATGGCAGAGATTCTTTTTACTTCCGGTACGACCGGTGTCAGCAAGGGCGTCATGCTCAGCCAGAAAAACCTCTGCGCCAATATATCGGATTACTACAGCCTGAATATCCTTGATAAAACGCACTGTGAACCGGTGGCAATGTCTGTTCTGCCGATCCATCATACCTATGAGCTTACCATCGGTCATCTCGGAATGCTGTATCGGGGTGTAACAATCTGCATCAATGACCGGCTTGAAAATATCGCAGCCAATATGAATCGGTTCAAGCCCGGTTTCATTCTTGTTGTTCCAGCGATTGCAGAAGCATTTTATAAG
>JAZTZC010000101.1:0-4859 GCA_045637265.1 Eubacteriales bacterium
AGGAGTTGCAGACCAACTTTGTCTTCCTAAGACCGCTTGGCCTCCGACTTGAAATGGTGGAGATGGCGGATGCTGTGCTTATCATCTGGGACGGGGTATCAAAAGGAACAAGGCATACAATGGAATTTGCGCACCGCAAGGGAAAGCATACCTGCGTTGTACAGGTTGATACAGCAGGGATGTCGACCGTCGTCTGTGAAGATGAATAATCTGTAAAAACTCGGCAAAGAACCTGCTAAAATCGCGAATACCTCTTGTTTTATTGCGGAAAATTTGATATACTGTAAATGTACGCTGTGTGAACTTCGTACAAAATAACACCCAATGGAGGTACGACATGCTCTTTTCGAGCCTTGAGTTTCTGTTTGCCTACTTGCCGATCGTTCTGCTGGTATATTTTATCGCACCGGTCAAGCTGCGCAATCTCTGGATTTTGCTCGTCAGCCTGTTTTTCTACGGCTGGGGCGAACCCGTTTATGTATTTCTGATGATCTTTACCGTGCTCTTTGATTATGTGTGCGGTTATTATGTCGGTAAATACAGGGATACCAATCACAAACGTGCTAAAATCATTCTGATCATCAGTGTGATTGTCAACCTCGGTCTGCTCGGATTTTTCAAGTATTTCGACTTCTTTGCCGAAAACCTGTCGAAAATCCCGTTTATCAACATTCCGACGCTCAGTCTGACACTGCCGATCGGTATTTCGTTCTATACGTTCCAGATCATGTCGTACGTCATCGACGTTTACCGCGGTGATGCGCGTGTGCAGAAGAATCCGATTGTCGTCGGTGCGTATGTCTCGCTGTTCCCGCAGCTGATCGCAGGTCCGATCGTCCGTTATCAGGACGTTGACGATGCACTGCGCGAACGCCATGAATCGATGGCGATGTTTGCATCCGGTATGCGTACGTTTGTCGCGGGTCTTGGCAAAAAGGTCATCTTTGCCAACGCCGCCGGTGCGATCTGGGATGCGGCTGCTGCCGATCCGAACAGAACTGTCATCGGCGCGTGGTTCGGTTTGCTCTTCTACTGCTTCCAGATCTATTTTGACTTCTCGGGTTACTCCGATATGGCAATCGGTCTTGGCAAAATGATGGGCTTCCGATTCCTCGAAAACTTCAACTATCCTTATATTTCTCAGAACATCACCGAGTTCTGGCGCCGCTGGCACATTTCGCTCGGTACCTGGTTCCGCGAATATGTCTACATTCCGCTCGGCGGCAACCGCGGAGGACTGTTCAAGATGTACCGCAACATTTTCGTTGTCTGGTTTTTGACGGGCTTCTGGCACGGTGCGGACTGGAACTTTATCATCTGGGGTCTTTACTACTTCGTTCTGCTTGTTGTGGAAAAGACGTTCCTGCTTGAACGCATGAAAAAATGGCCGCAGGTATTCCGCCACATTTATACGCTGTTCTTTGTCTACTTCGGCTGGCTGATCTTCGTCTTTGACGATATGGGTGCGGGTGCATCCTATCTCGGCACGATGTTCGGTGTCGGCTCGGCAGGCTTTATCTCGAGCGCGGACATCTACTCGATTCTGCACAAGCTCATCTTTGTTGCAATCCTTGTCATTGCTTCTGTTCCGAAGCCGAGAGAACTGTTCTACAAGTTCTACGAAAAGTCGAAAGCCTTCCGTTATGCCGCAGCTGTCGGTGCGCTTCTTGTGACAGTGCTTGTTACGGCATATCTGGTTGACTCCTCGTATAATCCGTTCCTGTACTTCCGATTCTGATGAAAGGAGAACTGCTTATTTATGGAAAACAATGAAATGATGAAAAATGAAGCGGCGGTTTCTCCTGCGGCTTCCGCAAAACCGAAAAAGAGAACGATGCAGGACGATGCGGACGAGCTGTTTGCACTGCAGATGCGTGTTGCGCAGGATGCAAAGGGTTCTGACCGTGTCGGCATGGCGCTGTTTCTTGCGTTCATCTTTGTGCTTGGTGCACTGATCTTTATCATTCCCGACAAGGAATTTTCCGAACAGGAAAACCGTGCGCTTCAGCAGCGTCCGCAGTTACAGTCGACGTTTAACGGCAGTCTGATTGAGCGTATTCAGGCGGGTAAGTTCCTTGACAAGTATTTCTCCGGCGACTTTGCCGAGGATGTTGCCGATTACTATGCCGATCAGTTCCCGGTGCGTGACTTCTTTGTCGGTCTGAAGGGGGTTGCTGAAATCGCGATGCTCAAGGGCGAGAACAATGATGTGGTTCTCGGCCGGGATGGTTATCTGCTGTCCCGCATGGACAACCCGAAGATTGACAATGTTCTGAAAAACTATGATGCTTCTGCCGCGTTCGCAGATCGACTTGCCGACGGCGGTATTTCCGTCACCTTTGCCGCGGCGGGACGTGTTATCGATGTCGCGGAGGAGAAGCTTCCCGCGCTTTACCCGGTTGATGTTCTGCATCAGCCTTGGGATGCACTCGATGACCGTGCGGAGGAAACACATGTCAGCGGCACGGATGCGTACACCGATATGCTGTATCTCAATCTGCTGTCTCCGCTCAAGGCGGCATCGGAGGCAGGTGAAGATGTCATGTACCGCACCGACCATCACTGGACGACACATGGTGCGTATCTTGCGTATGTCGAGCTGATGAAGCTCTGGGGTATTGAGCCGCTGGCGGAATCTGCATTTACGGTGGAAGTGGCATCGGATGCGTTCTACGGCACTGCATGGAGAAACGCGGGTATGAAGTGGATCTCGCCCGACACCATGGAATTCTACCGTTTTGAAGGCGATGAAGATTATACGATGACCATCCACGACAGCGAAACCGTGATGAATGGCTTCTATGACCGTACTTATCTTGAAAAGACCGATAAGTATTCGTCGTTCATCTCCGGCAACCATGCGTATGTCACCGTTGAGAA
The DNA here is from genome assembly GCA_045637265.1 of Eubacteriales bacterium. Classification (GTDB taxonomy): domain Bacteria; phylum Bacillota; class Clostridia; order Oscillospirales; family CAG-272; genus RGIG3925. The sequence continues at coordinate 2,881 of JAZTZC010000101.1, forward strand.
GAACGGCGGTGAAGACCGCGAACGTCTGATGCTCGTCAAGGACTCCTTCGGTCATTCGCTGGCGCCGTTCCTTGCGTATCACTTTGATCTCGAGATCATCGACCTGCGTTACTACAAATCGTCCACGGCGGCATTGGCGGAAGAAACCGGCTGTGACCGTGTACTGATCATCAACAATATGGACAGCCTGACGAGTGCATCGACGCTCGGCATGCTGGGTATGGAATAATTCTGACAATGGAATTTTTACACTCTGATGCAACGACCGTCGCCGCGGTTTCGACCCCATACGGACGCGGCGGCATTGCGGTCATTCGTGTTTCCGGTCCCGACGCGATCGGAATCTGTGAAAAGCTGTTTTTCCCGGGTAAGAGTCCGTGCGGCGGTATGACGCTTTCATCGGTGGAATCCAACCGCATGGTATGGGGGCATATCTATTATAAGGAAGAATCTATTGACGACGGGATGGCGGTTGTCTTCCGTGCGCCGCATTCCTATACGGGTGAAGATACCGTGGAAATTTCCTGTCATGGCGGTATCTATCTGACACAGAAGGTACTGGAATCGGTCTTTCTCTGCGGTGCGATGCCGGCAGGTCCCGGTGAGTTTACCAAGCGGGCGTTTCTGAACGGTAAGCTCGGACTTTCCCAGGCGGAGGCGATCATCGATCTGATCGATGCGCAGAGCATGGAGGGTGTTCGTCTGGCGGGTGCCGGTGCGCGCGGTATGCTGAAGCGTGCGGCGGACGAAATCTATGTCCTGCTCCGCGATGCGGTGTCGAGCACCTATGCATTCATCGATTTCCCCGACGAGGATCTGACCGATCTGTCGGTCGACGAGCTTTTGGAAAAGATCGGTCTTGCGAGAGAGAAGCTGGCGGCGCTGGCGAAATCCTATTCCGTCGGCAAGGCGGTCAATGAAGGCATTCGCTGTGCCATTGTCGGCAAACCCAATACGGGAAAGTCATCTCTGCTCAACTGCCTGATGGGTGAGGATCGCGCGATTGTTACCGAAATTGCCGGAACGACACGCGATGTGCTGGAGGAAACGGTCAGCATCGGACGGATTCTTCTCCGTCTTGCCGATACGGCGGGCATTCACGGCACGGATGATGTCGTGGAACAGCTCGGCGTGGCGCGTTCTCTGCGTGCGCTGTCCGAAGCGGAACTGGTACTGGCTGTGTTTGACGGTTCCAAAGAACTGGAGGCAGAGGATTTCGATCTTGCACGGCATCTGTGCGATGTTTCCTGCCCGATCGTTGCGATCGTCAACAAATCGGATGCCGGTATCATTGCAGATGTGGAGACGCTCGGCGTTCCGTTTGCAAAGACGGTCACGGTCAGTGCTGCGAGAGACGAGGGAATGGACGACTTGCGGGCTGTGATTGAAGGTCTTTTTCTTGAAGGACAGATTGACTACAGCACCGAAGCGATTGTTTCCAATGCCAGACAGTATGCCGCGATCTGTACCGCTGCAGAACATGTCGAACGTGCGGCGGATGCGCTCGAAAACGGATACACGCAGGATATTGCCGGAATGGATCTGGAGCTTGCGTTGTCGGCACTTGCCGAAGTGGACGGTCGTGCGGTGACGGGGGATGTCGTCGACGCGATTTTCCATAATTTCTGTGTCGGAAAATAATTCAAAAAAATCGAAATATTTTGAAAATCCCTCTTGACAAAGAGGGGTTTTTCTGTTATAATATATGTCATCCACTTCAAAGACGTGCTTTTCGTCCTGAACGAAATGAAAATCAAAAAAAGTTTTGAAAAACTTTCAAAAACCTATTGACAAACGGAAATGAATGTGATATAATATATAAGCTGTCGATGAGAAGCACAAATGAGTGCGTCAAACGATCAGCCGATGATCCTTGAAAATTGAACAACAGACGAAAGATTGTACGAATTAGTGAAAGATGAGAGATTGTCTTTCAGGAATCTCGACAATTCCTTTTATGAAAAAGAATAACGGAACTA
>JAZTZC010000102.1:0-2542 GCA_045637265.1 Eubacteriales bacterium
GGGTCACCTCTGATGGTGAGGTAATCCCCTTGGATGAGGAAACCGATACCGAGGCGGATAACTACCGCATCTTCAAAGCAGCGGAAATCACACATATATCCAATTTCATCGGCGATACATATCATTTTTCCGTTACCACCATGGCGCATGAAACAGATACCGAGGACCTTGCCATGATCGGTATGGACAGCGGCGATTTGTACAAGCTCGCAGTAGATATCACCATGCCCGGAAAGATGACAGCGGAGGGTGCTGTCATCACGGAAAATACCGCATCCTTTACCGTGACGGATCTTGGTACAGAACATGTATTGACCGTGGAAAGCAACACCACCAATGTCAGCGGTATCGTTGCTGTCAGCGTTGCCACCATTGTACTGATCGCGGTACTGGTTCTTGTCTTCGGACGCAAAAAACAGCAAATTTCGTAATGAACAGGAGTATTGAATATGAAGCTCAACAAACGGATGCTGTTCGGCATCATCAGTATTGTTCTCGCGGCGGTGATTGCTTTTATCGGGATTCCTGCAGTAAGCCAACAAAACAATACAACCGTCCATATCGTCCGCGTCAGGACCGCCATTGCCGAAGGGTCCGTCATCACGGCGGAAGCACTGGAAATGGCAGAAGTCAGTGCACAAAACCTGCCCGCGAATGTTGCCACAGATTTCTCACAGGTTGTCGGATCCTATGCAAATGTTGATCTTGTTGCAGGCGATTATTTTCTGCCGGCAAAGGTCAGCCGCACGGCATCCGACAAAGACCCGCTTCTCGGTATGCTGCCAGAAGATCAGATTGCAGTTTCTGTATCGGTAAAGTCCCTTGCCGGAATCCTTTCAAATAAGCTCCGAGCCGACGACATAGTATCTGTCTACAGCCGCGACAGCTTGGGGCAGTATAAAATTGTGGATGAGCTTCGGTATGTCAGAATCATCGCTGTCACCAATGCAAACGGAACCAATATTGAGGATGCCGTGGAAGATGAATCGCGTATGGCATCCACGGTCACCTTCCTTTTGAATGACCGGCAGGCACAGAAGCTCATCACCATTGAACACGAGCATCCGATGCATCTGGCACTTGTTTCCCGCGGGGATATCCACCGTGCTGTGGAATTGCTCAATGAACAAAAGGCAATTCTTGACGGTATGTCAGTGGATATAGAAGATATACCACCGCTGGAAGATTTGCTCGATTTTATCGCAGGTGAATATGAAACGGAGGATATCGAATGAACCGCGGCAAAGCATCTGTCATCGCCGTCTGGGGCAGTCCCGGCAGCGGCAAATCCACCTTCTCGGCAATTCTTGCTCGGTATCTGACCCGCGGCAAATCCAAGGCAATCATCATCTCCCCCGATCAGACCGTACCCATGCTGCCGGTCTGGTTCCCGGATGAAAATATTGAAAATCAGATGTCGCTTGGACATATCTTATCCTCCGCAGAAATCAACAACAGCATCATTGCAGCGCGTGTGAAGCTGCTCAAATCCTATCCCTATCTCGGTGTGCTCGCATATACGTCGGGCGATATGCCGCTTTCCTATCCGGAAACGGATTACAAAAAGATCGCGGAGGTCATCGAGGTGGTCTCCGGTATGGTTGACTTTGTCATCATCGACTGCACAAGCCGCATCACCGACTATTTTACCCCGGCAGCGATTGAGGCAGCGGATGTTTGTATCAGCATCTTTACTCCAGATCTGCGCGGGGTCAGTTACCGCAAGGCACAGACGCCGCTTCTGACAGGAGAACAGTTCAAGCTGGATTCTCATCTGATCTTTGCCGGGGTTGCCCGTCCGTATGATGCGCTGGATGAGATGGAGCACGTTTTTGGACGGCTGGACGGAATGCTGCCGTGGATCAAGGAAATTGACCGGGCTTCAACGGAGGGCCGGATCTTCCAATCGGGCAAATACTGTACCGAGAAATATCTGTCAGCCCTTCGACGGGTAGAAACAGCACTGCATATCGAACCCGTCAACACCGATATGGGAGGTGACTTGGATGACGGCACTGACACAAAATCAACAGAATCTGAATGATATTTTCTTTCAGTCAAAGACGACCGGTGTGGATTATCACGCGCTGCTGCAAGAGCTTCAGAAGTATCTTTCCGATCATCATGCCAAAGCCATTTCCGGAGAAGGCAGTGATGCTCCGATTCTGATGAAAAACATCATCAAGCAGTACCTGATCAAACAGCGGTATTCCGTTGACGGATTCACCTCCGAACAGCTAGTGGATCGGCTGTATGAGGATATGGCGGGCTACTCCTTCCTTCGCAAATGGATCTACATGGACGGTGTGGAAGAGGTAAACATCAACGCCTACAACGACATCGAGGTCATCATGTCAGGCGGCAAATCCATGAAGATTCCCGAGAAGTTCGCGTCCCCAACACAGGCAATAGACGTTATGCGCCGTATGCTTACCTCCTGCGGTATGGTCATCGACGACACCATGCCGTCGGTGGTCGGGCACATCGACAAGAATATCCGAATCTCTGTTGACAAGACGCCGCTCGTTGACGCGGATGTGGG
>JAZTZC010000103.1:0-3024 GCA_045637265.1 Eubacteriales bacterium
ATATTTTCCCAAAACGCAGCACACGGCAGGTGAATGACCGCGTAAGATCGCGGCTCTTTGACCCGTACACCGGGGATTGGGATTGGTCGGTATATGCGGTTTTCATCTGCATATCCTTTGATATTATACCACAATTTCCGCCCGTTGTAAATAGATTTCTCAAATTTCTGTGACAAATAACTGTGGATGTCATCGGGTCGGTTTGGAACTTCTGCACAAAATCAGAGAGGAGATTGACGGGGGACCGAAGAAATGGCATTGCCTGTCTGTTTTTGGAAGAAAGGTATTGTTTTTTGAAAATTTTCCAAAAGTGCGTGACATTTTCAGAAAAATTACGTTATACAGTATGAAGCCCAAATCTTCCCGTCCAACTGACGCAGATTGCAGCAAAATCCCCAAGCACATCCCCGGATTTTACACTTTATTCACACAAAAATACCACGTTTGTGGTACAATTAAGAAAGGAAAACAATCACGAAGATATCAAAAGAAAGGAACTTTCGTCAGGCGATGGAAATGCTAATAAATATGAAATTCCGATTGAGAATGTTGATACTGTTTGCTGTGCTCTGCTTGTTACTGCAGGCCTGTACGCAGCATGAGACAGGCTACACAAAACAGTTCCCCGATGAATATTACAGCGCACTTTCCGCGATGCTTGATCGGGAGGATGAGGATGTCGTTATTGTGCCCGAGGTGCAAAGCTATCGCTGTGAATCGGTCGTTTTTCCCGAAGGAACAGATCTGACCATGGCAGAGCGCGATATCTATATGACGGATGATGCGCTTCATGTTCCGGTCTTTTGGCAGGATACAGACAGCGATGTCATTCTCAGCTGTAAGATTCTGAAGTACCGGTTTGACGGAACTTATGACGGTGCCGCTGAGATCCCCGGAGAGCACTTCTACACAGAGGCGGTTCGTCTTTTGTCCGACGGTCGGGTGCTTGTGCAGACATCGGATCGGGGCGATCTGACAGCGGGGAGTACACTGACGCTGTTATCCTCCGACGGAGCTGTGATCGCCGAATGTGCGATCCCGCCGTACAGCAATGCTGTTGTTCGTGCGATCGATCAGGGCGACCACGGTCTTCATGTCAGTGAAACCGGGGACGGCGGACTGCAAATTTTCATCAACGCACTTGACCGTGCCTATTTCTACGACGAAACCCTGACACTGCTTTCATCCGTTGCGCTTCCGTCTGAATGCAGGGGTATCGGCCGGGAGTCTGATGGGGTTTATCTTATCGGTGAGGAACTTCCTCACATCTACCGTGTTGATATGAATACACAACAGGTGCTGCGGCTTGAAGATCTTCCGGTGCTCCCCTCGATGAAATACCGATGCCGCATCCATTACGGTGCGGATGGAAAACTGTATTGCTCTTATGACGGTGCCCTCTATCGCTGTGCCGATGATACATCGGGCGAGCATGTACAGCAGATGCTGCAATGGCAGAAGGGAATGAGTACAGGCAACAGCAGCCTTTGGTTTGCAGATGAGGACAGTATCTGGTTATTAACAGAATCGACGGGGAGATTTCCGACGAAACTGTATCATATTGTTCCGGGAGTTTCCCCTGACGTTCTCGGACGGCGTCTTCTGACACTCGTCAATGTCAGCGGTTTGGGTGCGGAGTGGCTGCAGGAGCTGATCGGTATGTTTAATGAGCAGAATCCCGACTACTTTGTGAATCTTGTCAACCTGTCTACCCTACAGAACGGTTTGTATCCCGATGAACGCTTCAACGCATATTTACTGGAGAATGGAGCACCTGATATGGTGGTGCTTGAGAATCATTTTAGTACAGATCGCTTAGCGATTGAAAAGGGTCTTCTTCTGGATCTGATGCCGCATTTTGGCGAGACCCTCATTGGTTGTGCATCATCATCCGGAACGGCATCCGAAGGAAAAATGTATGGCCTTCCGCTGTCCATGCAGCTGTTCTTTTACGCATCTGCTGTGCAGAATACGCCTTTTACATGGGATACCTTTTCCCGGTATGCTGCAGAGGTTGAGGCAGAGGCAGCAGCAGATGAGGCACTTGTGACAAGCGCGGATCAGCTGAATCAAATATCGCTTGGGGAATTTTATGATCATGAAACAAAGGAAGCTCTGTTCGACACGGAAACCTTCCGTGAACGTGTTCTGCTTATGGATCGGTTAGATTCCGACACAGAGAACGGTCTGATCCGGGATCTGGGCGGTATGCTCTGCAGTGACATAGAAAGTTATGGTCTCTATGCGCTGAAATACGGGGAGAATTCCGGGCAGTTGATCCGATCGGGCAAGATCCGTTTTCTGGATGTTCCGTTTCGATCACTTGATGCGTATGCAGCGATGAAGCTGATATTCAAGGATACCCCGTTTACGATGTGCGGATACCCGACAAAGAACGGAACTGCACCGGGGGTAGTGGTACAAACACATCAGCTGTTGTCCGTTTTTTCGGATTCTCCGAATCTTGGCGGCTGTAAAGCGCTGATCGAATTTATGCTGTCGGACGATATCCAATGTTCGGATTATCTGACGGCGCAATCCGTTCCCGTTACGCGTTCGGCCATTGAAAAAATTCTTGACAGAAAGCGCTATAATTATATCTTTCCGCAGCAGTTAGGCAGTAATATTCTGCTCGAGACAGAATTCAGCAGCAATGAGCCCAAAACGGTATCGGACCTTTATGTAACAGTCGAAATTACAGAACAGGAACAAGAATCTCTGATTGATTTTCTTGATGGCTGTTATGCGACACAGGGATATGACCTGAATGTGTATCGAATGGTTCAAGAGGAATTATCTGCATACCGTTCGGGCGCAAAGACGCTTGAGGAAGTATCGCGTCTGATTCAGTCACGGGTCTGGATTTATGTCAATGAATAACACCCCTCACATCCGGGACAGAACGCCTCCGGGATGTGATTTTTTTGAATTTTTTCCAAAAGTGCGTGACATTTTCAGAAAAATTACGTTATACAGTATGAAGCCCAAATCTGCCCATCCAACTGACGCAGATTACAGCAAAAT
>JAZTZC010000104.1:0-7496 GCA_045637265.1 Eubacteriales bacterium
GGCTTCGAGTGCCGTGCAGACAACCTCGTCGTTGTAAATGGCAGGCAGACCGATGCCCGTTGCGATACATTCCGCCGCCGCACGCCAGAGATCGGCAGGCGTATTTCTGTGAACGCGCATCGTCAGGTTCGGTGTCTGATAGCCCATTTCCGTGACAAGCTCCAGTACGAGATAGGAAAGAGCGTTGGTTTCGTCGTTCCAGTGCTCATCCGAGCCGGAAATGCAGACATTCCAGCCGCGCACATTGTGCATGGCTTCCAGGAACCGATAGACCATTTCGCGGCTTTCCTCGGGTGTGCTTGCGTTGTAATAGTCAATCATGAACTGATCGTAACGACCGGGAGAATCGACGCCGTCGAGCGTGAACAGCATCCAGAACATCATGGTCGCGGAGTACATGTCGTAGGCAGGCTCCATCGGAACACGCGCAAAGGTCTCGGCGATACGCTTCCATTCGGCACTGCGCTCGGTGTCAGAAAGTGCATTTGCCGCCGCCATTTCGCGGATTCTGCCGCCGACGATATCAAGGGCATCCATCGCGTCACGGCATCCATTGTAAAAGCTGTCCTTGCCGGGATTTTCCGCACGACATTCCTCAATCAGTGCACGGATACCGTTTGTGCCAAGGTGCAGATAGCGGTCGTAGTCGGGATTGGAGTGACCGCCCCAGTCACCGCCCCAGCAAGCCATGACGGAACGCAAACGCTTGTCCACGTCGGTCTTTGCGCGCTCTGCACGCGGCCCCCAGCAGATCGGGAGAATTTCATCGCGGATAGATGTCAGGTCATCTTTGCACTCAGGATATTCTTCAATAAGTCGATTGAAGCTGCCTCCATCAAAGCTGATGCCGCCGCCATAAATATACGAAAATGCACCATTGTTCGCGGCAAATCCGACAGTTGGCAGCATGCAGTTTTCGGGGAAGGCAATCGGCAGATACTTTGCGGCTTCCTTCATGCCGGCGCCGATGCGTTCCTCCATGGATTTTCTTCGGTTTTCGATAAACGCACGACCGAACGGTTCGATCTCAAATGCAAATGTTTTATCATCTTAATAACCATGGCATTCATTTACGAAAGCCTTCCTTTCTTTGGAAATTGTGGGTGGGTTTTGAACGCGAACGCATCGCAGGCATAATCGTTGTCGTATGACAACATAAGCCACAAAACCCGCGTGAAAAAGTATTTTTCACGCTATCATCTCCATTCTCGTTATGGTCATATAAATGATATCACAGATCATGAGTTTTGGCAAGAATTTCAAGAAAATTTTCCAGGATAAGGATGAAGAAAAGCGGTGTTTTTCAATTGAACCGACCATCCCAAACGGTATCGGGATCAAGGTAATCGGGATGCACGGCAGGCACCCAATAGCCGCCGTAATGCTTCAGTCCTTCGACATCAAGCGCCGGGAACCGATCAAGCCGCACATAATAGTGGTAATACGGCATACTGTATTCTTCGATATTGGACACGCGGTATTTGAGTTCACACGACAGAATCATATCCTCGGTGATACCACCCTCCGACAGATATTCCGCAGGTACAGTCGTGATGTATTTCCCTGCCGCCAGCATTTCCCCTGCTTCCTCCTCGGAAATCAGCGGATACTGTCCTATCTCTTCTGCGGACAATCTGCGGTTGGCAATTCGGATTGTACCAAGAGTGGTTCCGTCATCTCCGTCTCCGCCATAAAAGGTGACCTCTGAAAAATTGCGGTTGACGTATGTATCCGTCGCAGAATCTCCAATCGGATAAGCATGAACGGAACGGTATTTCTCTCCCAAAAAGGAACGAAAAACCTTTGTGAAAACCTCATAATCCGCATCGGACAACAACGCTTTATACGATTCTGTCAGATATGCTGCTGTTTGCAGCGCCGTTTCGGCATCGGTATCTCTTCTGCCAAGCGACAGTCCGACAGGGAGCGGAATCGGGACGGCAAATTCGATCACAGCATCACCGTTTCCCTCCACGCGGATTTCACCGCCGGTCGTTTGCATAGTTACGTGATCCTCAATATCTTCATCCTCCCACGAATACGCGGTTTCATAGGACAGCACCTCAAATCCGAGAGCTTGGGCGTAACCATTTCCCATGGCGATCATTTCGTCATCGGACAGATACACAGGCTTGCCGCTCAAATCATAAAAGGCAAGGTTTTTGTAAACGGGCAGTGTTTCGGGTGTACCGTAGATGTCGAGAAGATTGACACTGCTGTAAACATCCTCCTCATACAGCAAAATTCCCTCAAAGCCGAAATCGCCGGATACAAAGTTCGGATTGAGCATCGGCAGTTCCAAAACAGATTCTTCCTCCGTCAGCGTTTTATCCTGATACTGGTCGGAAGCAGAATTTTCCACAGATGCAGGTACATCGGCAGGTTCCTCGATCGGCGCTTCTTCCGCCGGAACATCCACTTCACACTCATCCCGCAGTACATCGTCCACCGTTTCAAGCGGTGCACCGACGCCGCCGTAGAAATCTTCAACGTATTCATGAAAGTCCTGCGTACTGCTGTACTGATATTTCTCCTGTTCATTCACTTCTGCCTGTGTGGATTGTGTCGCCGTAATGCTGATCTCTGCTTCATCCTTTATATTTTCAGCGGCAGCACTGTCGGATGTCATTCTGCCAATGATCGGAAGCATCCGTACGCCGATACCGATCGCAAGTACGGCACAGATGCCGCTTGCCAGATACCGAAGCTGTCTGCGCCGCCTTGCCAACTCTGCTGTATAGACTTCACATTCCTCCAGCATCGCAAGATCGATTTCCCCAAGGGCATCCATCAACCGGTCTGCATTCATATGTCTTCCACCTCCAGACTGTGTTTCAGTTTTTCCCGTGTCCGCGACAGAATCTTGGAAACATTGTTTTCCGTCATTCCCATTTGGCGCGCAATGTCAGAAACCGACATGGCATAGAAGTACCGCTTCAAAAAGATGGAGCGGTCACGCATCGGCAGTGCCCAAAGAAACTTCTGCAAGGCTTCGGCAAGCGCCTTTTTGGCATATTCTTCAAAGACCGTATCGCCGTTTGACACACAGTCGCCGAGTTCTTCAAGCAGAAGCGGCATTTCACCTCCGCCGCGTTTGTCCGCATGCAGACGACGGTATCGGTCCAGCGACAGATTTCTGGTGATCCGTCCGAGAAAGAGACGCAGATTGGACGGCTTCTGCGGCGGAATCGTGTTCCATGCTCGCAGCCACGTATCATTGACACATTCCTCGGCATCATTCGTACTCCGCAGAATCCTGTCAGCAATCGTATGACAGTAGATATGATATTTTTCATCGGTGTGGCGAATTGCCTGCTCATCGCGTTCCCAATATAACGTGACGATCGCTTCATCCTGCATGGTCTTATCCCTCCCGCTGTTGTAATCACTTCACCATATAAGACGCAATCACGGTCATTTTCTGACACATCATTTCAAAAATATTTTCCGAAACCATGTACCGTCAAAACCGCGAGCAGTCAACCGTCAGATCAGACCACGGTCAACAATCTTTTGGATTGCCAGACAAACCGTATCGTCGATAAAGACGGAATATTCCTCCTTTGATATGGAAATCATCGAATCGGGACAAGCATCTGCCCTCGGAAGATATCCCATGACTCCGATTTTGCGAACAATGCTTCCCATTGGCAGATAATCGATATAATCGGGAAACTGCCCCAGCGGCAGAATTTCTGTGAGATACCCGGATTGGGGATGATTGTTCAAATACTCCGCTTCCAGCGTATGGATTTCCCTCGTCATCCGGGATTTGGAGAGCAGAATTTTGACAGAATCCCACGTCGGCTCCATTCCCGATGATTTGTCACACAGTGTTTGATCTTGTCGGATGCGAAGCCATACCGCACGGACTCGGTCCTCATCCCGAATCATGGACTGATACGCTGCATCGACGATCAAATGCACATAGTATCCGATCAAACAAGCATATTCCTCATCCGATGAAATATACCTCCGACGCTTCAATATGTATTCCTCGCAAAAGACATCCCCGTCGGAGGCTTGCTTTTTCTCTCCCTGCATCCAATGCGTGATCTCTCTGGACGGTGTAAAAGCCGTCCAGTCCTTATTTTCAATATTGCAGTCGGGAGCAATATTGCCGACACAGAATCCTCGTCTGTGTAATTGCGGAAATCGTTCGAGAAGTTTGTCTGCAATCGTCAGATGTGTTACCCAAGAAGCCATCGCTGTTTCCTCTGCATCATAATTTTTCTTCATTATACAACATTTACAACCGTGTTTCCATCATTCCGCATGAACATTCTATGAATGTATGATTAACACACATCTTTCTGACAGAATCTCAAGCTGTATCTCTTGACAGAAACGATTTGTGTATGCTATACTATACACATCCATGATAATACCCGGAGGAACTTTGTATGATTTCATCACCTTATGCAAAACCGAGAATCACCCCGCCGGCTGAACATCCGAGAGTCATGCTCCGCCGCCTTGATTTTGACAGAATCCTGCAAAACATGACCCTTCCCGAATGTGAGAGGGAATACGCACAGTGGAAACAGCTCTGCGAAAAAGATCTTTCCGAATTTGAAGCGGTGTTCCAAAGCGGACAGTATCACAGCCTATTGTACATTGTCCTCGAAGCCAAAGCGCTGTGTGCACTGTTATACGACGATCATGATCTGGCAAAAACAACAGCCGCAGCATTTCTGCGTCTTGCGTCCACCTACGATCCGAACAACGATACGCTCATGAGAGCACGGTTTGGCGGACATGTTGTTCATACCTGTGCTCTGGGTTACGACTGGCTGTATCCGTATTTTTCAGAAGAAGAACGCCTGCAAATGATTGCGGCGTGCGAAAACATTCTGTCGATCTGTCTGGAAATGGGCTATCCTCCAACCAAGCAGTCTCCGATCGGATCCCATGCGGCAGAAGCGCAATTGCTGCGTGATACGCTGGGCTTCGCGATTGCCGTTTACGATGAACGTCCGGATGTCTACGATTTCTGCGCGGGACGCATTTTTGAGGAATATGTACCGACCTACGAATTCTTTTACCGTGCACGGTATCAGCTGCAGGGACCTGCCTACGGCGGATATCGCTATTGCTTTGCCGCTTGGTGTCAACTGTTGTTTGCAGCGATGAGCGGAGAAAAGGTATTCGATGACAATTTCGACAACATGGCAGAATCGTTGTTCTATCTGCTTCGTCCGAATGGCGAATACATGCGCATTGCCGACGATTTCTATGAAAGTAAGGGGATTGACAGCTACACATGCAAGTCACCTGCTACCGTGCCGATGTTCTTTGCCGGTGCGCTGACGGGACGTGATATGTATCGCTCTCACTATTTTTCGCATTACCATCCGCTGTTTCTTGTTCCCGATAAGTACGGACGCGATTACTATATTGACGGTTCGTTCAGCGAGGGCATGCTGTCACCGTCCGTGTTCCTGATTTTCAATCGTTTTACGCCGCCGAAGCCCTCGGAAGATCTTCCGTCCGCGCGGTATTTCGGAACTCCTGCCGGTCTTACTCTTTATAAAAAAGACGATACACTTCTGATCATGAAGATCGGCGAATATTTTTCCACGGCGCATGATCATTATGACTGTGGTCATTTTGAAATTTACCACCGCGGGATTCTGGCATCCGACAGCGGTTATTACGATTGGTTCGGATGTGAACATCACTATAACTACCTGAACCGCACCTATGCGCACAACTGTCTCACCATTTCCGTCCCCGAAAAAGTCGGTACGTATATTCCGTTCTGGGGCAGACCGAATCCGATTTATGATGGCGGACAGCTGATTCTGAACGAGAGCTACGAGGTGCCGGATCTGGAAACCATGAAGCGCGACTACAAACGCGGCATTGTTTTATCTCATACAGAACGTGAAGATTTCGTGGAAATCGTCGGCGATTTGACCATTCCGTATCAGGAAACCTGCGAAAACTATATCCGCTCCATGTCCTTTGCGCCGAACGAGGGCGAATGTGGCGTATTCACAGTCAAGGATACACTGACAACGCGCGATCCTTCGTACATCAAACAGTTCCATATTCACTGTCAAAAGGAACCGAAGCGCATCGGTGACCATCAGTTTGTCATCGAAAACGGCGGCGGAACACTCCTCTGCACAGTCATCGAACCGCAAAATTGTGATATCGCATTGATCGGCGGTCCGGACAACGAATTTTCTCTGAATGGAATCAACCATCCGCGAAATCAGAACAGCCTGCACGGCGGTGTGAATCCCAACGACGGCACCAGAGACGAAGGCGGATGGGGTCGTATCACCATTACCGCCCTCGATCAGAAAAAGGATGAATCCTTCCTTGTGACATTTGAACTCGGAAACCTTTGACCCAGAATCAATATATATGCAACGCCCTCTGTCTTTCACTCTCAGACAGAGGGCATTTTTCTTATTCGTCGACTTCTTTTTGAATGATAATCTCAGCACCGGCAAGCCGCTCTGACGCATATTCATCACATATCATTTCCGGATATGTTCCGTTTTCAGGCACATAACAGTTATTATAATATACCTCAATATAATAACGTCCTTCAGGTAATTCGCCATCATCTGTTTTTCTGGATACGCCAAATTCATCGATGATCGTTGCGTATGCAGCTGAAAACACATGCTTCTCTGATCGTTGTCCGGATTCGATGGTCTCATATAAAACTTCGGCAGGAATTTCTGTCTCCATTTCAATGATAACCGTCTGTGTCCCTTGCTTACTGATCAATCTGCAACCTGCAAAATATCCATGATAAAAGGTATAAAATGGATCCCCGTTGTTAACAATAACGGTGTTAAATTTAATAAATTCATTGCATGAAAATACCGTTTTATCTGCCATCACTTCAAAGAGATATCTCGCATTGCTGTCTGAATCCGACTTCCAGACAATCGGCTCATCCATATCTTCACATGCCGCAGTTGTGTCAGTAAAATCGGTATATGCAGTTGTCAAAATTTCTGAAGGAACTTCCGTGGAATCAGTGGTGACAGCATCGGATATTCGACCGCATCCCGACAGCAGCATTGACAACATAACCATATGGATGAGAACTTTACGCTTGAATATATGCATCATAAATTTTCCGCACCTTTCCTCATGGAAAAAGATTTCCATGTTAATAATCGATGTGACACGATATATCCGAATAAAAGACAAGCCGTTGTTTTACAACTTGCTACAATTCGTTGTATTTATTATAGCAAAATTTTCTGGGGAATTCTGCTAATTGTCCATGAATAATACATGAATTTTCTGCAAATAAAAAATCCTGTACGCTGTGTACAGGATTGATTTATGAAATGCTCATTGAAAACCAAACAAAGGAAAGTAGGAAAACGATTGAAACTCAAGTCTAACTGCTCCATGCGGAGCAACTTGAAAATCTGGTAGTTCAAGCCCTCGACCGATTAGTATCACTCAGCTGCATACATTACTGCACTTCCACCTGTGACCTATCAACCTCGTAGTCTTCA
>JAZTZC010000105.1:0-9281 GCA_045637265.1 Eubacteriales bacterium
ATGGTAACTGTAGCCGGAGCCGTTGTCACCGCCCTCGAATGTATCGGGACCGATTTGCACCATGCCGAACGGATATACAGCGCATGGATGCGTTTTGCCGCCGCCATGGATGCTGGTTGCGGTCATATCGCCAATGGTACCGATGCTCGTTTTTACATATTTGCTGAGCGATTTCATGAAGTTCTCCTTTGGTTTTCTGTGAATGGTGAGAGAAAACAACCATGTTTTTCTGCAATCAGTATAACAAAAACATCGGAAAATGTCAACACTGCCAATGAAATATCTTTTGAAATATCATTGGTATTGAGGGAGGCGATTGGTGCATATTCCGATAACCTTGACTCCGATACCGTTTGGGACGGTCGGTTCAATTGAAAAACAATATGTGCCCACCACGACGGACATCTTCTGTCGGGTGGGCATTCACATTATTTCAGGGTATCACAAATTGCGATAAATTCGGGATCATCGCGCAGAAAATCGAACCACCTGTTGGACAGTGCGTTTTTGAGCTGTTCGGTCTCGGTGATTGGTAAGGTTTTGGTGTTTGTGGAGAAGTTTGCATAAGCACCTGACAGCCACGGCACCGTATAATGAACCTCTCCCGGTTCTTGAGATTCGTAGGAAATTGCATGATGCATAGCGGCGGTCAGATTCGCAAGTGCCATCTCACGATTGCCGAGAATGGCGTAATTGTTTGCAAGAGTTGTATGTGTTTCTGCAAGGCGGCAATGATAGAACAAGAAATTGCCATCGGGAATCAGCGTGTTCCAAAGCTTGACGACAGTTTCAAATGCTGCGATGCGCTCTTCGGGAGTTTCCCATGTCTGTGTACGGATACGCTGGGATGTACAGTCCATCATGGACAAAATATTCTGATGGCGGATGTAAAGCGCTTTATCGCGATTTTCTTCTGTGAAATAGGCGCGTTCAAAAAACATTTCCCACGAGCAATAAAACGATGGTGCCATCCTTGCGTACTCGACGGCTTTTTCTTCATCTGCAAACGGAAATGTCGGGTCAGAGATGGAGTAGATGAGAATCTGCAGCGCGGAAAAGCGTGTCGAAAGTTCGGTGGCTTCCTTGACAAGCCGTTCGTTGATCGAAATGGATTCGCCGAGAAATGCACAGCGTTCCTCATACGAAAACTGTTCCAGATCGCGGACTTTCCAAAGCGCATTGGCAAGGCGGAGCAGACAGGTCTGATCGGTCGGATACACGCGGACGGCTTCACGCCACAACGAGATTCGCTCGACGATCTGTCCGTTGTGAGAAAGTTCGCGGTCTCTGGCAAGATAGTTTTCTATGTCGTGCGATTTTGTGTCGGCGTCGCGGTCAAACAGCTCGTCCAGCGTCACGCCGAAGATATTTGCAAGCGGAACAAGATGTGCGATGTCGGGGGATGCCGCGCCTGCCTCCCATTTTGAAACCGACTGATAGGAAATATTGAGCGCGGCGGCAAGGGCTTCCTGTGTCAGACCGGATTGTTTGCGCAGTTCCTTGATTTTTTCGTTGATGGTCATAGGGTTTGACCTCCTTGATATTGTTCTTTGCGATCGCAATACCATTATACACGATTTTTCGAAAACCTGCAATAACCGTTTTGGTGCATCGGATGCACCTGTTGGTTGAGAAATTCGCGTGGAACTGCGGCATTGCAGTGAGAACAGCCGTCGTTTGTTTGGTTGGCTGTGTCTTGGGTTATGTACAGCTCTCAGTATCAGGAACGGTTTGTATAGGAAAAATCAAAGGTAAATACAGCATTCGGATTATCAAACTCTTCATTGCTTACCCATGTTACCGTTTTGTTGGTGAGGTCGTAGAGTGCTGACCAGACGGTGATGCCGTTTGCGTCACTTTCACCGTTTCTGCGATCCCATTTTCTGCGTCCGACGGTTTCAAGGATTTCCAATGCCTTGTCATAAGTAACCACGCCGCTTGTGTTCGTTCCGTCGGGATTGATGCTTTTTTGAATCTCGTCATAACGGTCCAGTCCTCCTTTGTCTGTATCCGAGGTATAATAATCGGGCGTTACGATGAAATTTGTGACGTATTGGAATCGGTCTGCGGCTTCCTTGACACCAATTGCAGCATCGTCATCATTGTAATGAACCTTCAGTTCACGCTTGGTTCCGTCGTTGTCGGTCGCATCGGTCGCCGCAACCCATTCAAGAATCGCGGACTTGCCTGTGCTGTCGGCTACCATATAATGGAACGAGGTGTTTGCGCTGTCATGAAGATCATATTGGCTGACGAGCGCGACTGCTTCATCCACAGAACCCGCATAATCGAGAATCAGTCGAAGCATTGTGGTGGATGTAAGGTCGGGTTTCTCGGTGCATTGATTGGTTGCGGTGACCTCGCCGTCCGCACCCTGATAGGACATATAAATGCCGCAGGAGACACCGGCTTCATTGATTCCGTCAAGCGGTGCATACGCTGCTGCAAGACAGATGATCTTCTGCATCAGATCATCCACGGGTGCACCGTTTTTGATACCGAGAAATTGCAGGTCTACGCTGGAAACAGATGCATATCTGCCATTTCCGGGATTGGTACGGATGATCATCGTAGTAGAGGTGGAGAAATCATAATTTCTGCCGAAATAGCGCGTGCCGTCAGAATCCGTTGCCGTAAAGGAAGAACATCCGATATCCGGGGATGCAATGCTGATCGGGATAAGTCCCTTTGTGATATTGTCGACAATAAATTGGATCAGCTCGCCGTCATTGGATGCGCCGCCGTTTTCCAGAAATTGATCAAAGTAATAGTCGCCCTTGACATCCATGATGTATACGGGTGCACTTTTGTTTTCTGCGTTAGCATCCACAAGCATTTTCATCGATGTAAGGGAAGCGATCTCGTTATGCCAAAGGGCACCGACCGTGATTCCCAGTATCAGAACAAGTGTGAGCAGGGATGTTCCCGCAATTATCAGGATCTTCTTCATTTTTTGGTTCATACCAATTACCGTGGCTTTTAGATGCAAAAGCCGTCCTTTCATAAATTCGTGTGAATCTTTTGAGATATTCGCAATCTCAATCCACTTGTTGATAACTCAACAAGTGGATGCGCATATTATACCACAAACTTGTTGAGATGTCAACAAGTAATATGACATTGGCATGAGAATGATTTGTAAATAATTCTTTAACTCCCATGGTCAGACGATGAAACCGATCGGGCATGTTTTCGGAAATGACCAAAAAAACGGACACCGCTCTGTACGGTATCCGTTTCTTTTACAGTATGTCTGTCTGTATGTTCAATTGGTTATGCCATTTTTTCAGTGAGCTGTTCTCCGCCGAGGATATGGAAATGCAGATGTTTTACCGACTGGCAGGCATCGTCGCCGCAGTTGGAGACAACGCGGTAACCGTTGGTGATGCCGGCTTCCTTGGCGATTTCGGGAATCTTTGCAAAGATTTTTGCGACGACAGCGGCATTGTCTGCATTCAGACCGTCAATGGAGGGAATATGCTCCTTGGGGATGACGAGAATGTGAACCTTTGCCTGGGGGGCGATGTCGTAGAAGGCAAGCATGTCTGCGTCCTCATATGCCTTTTTGGAGGGAATGTCGCCTGCGATGATTTTACAGAATAAGCAATCCATGATGTGCTCCTTTCGAGTTTTAAGATACCAATATTATAAACGAATTTGTGTAAAAAGGGAAGAGCCTTTTGAAAATATTCACAAATCGTTTGAAATTGTGATTTTGTAAACAAAATATTTCAAATGTTGTCATAAAATTTACAATTTCCTATGGTATTTTTTTCAAATCTATAGTATAATGTATGTATCTGTATTTTTTATAAAACAGATATGTGAATATTTTGAATATCATAAAGAAAATAGTAAAGAAACGAGTGAAAATCAATCATGGGACTTATTGATAAGTTGTTTGGAACGTATTCGGAGCGCCAGATCAAGCGTCTGACGAGCACGGTTGCACGTGTAGAAGCGCTTGCCGATAAATATAAGAGCATGACGGACGAAGAGCTGAAAAAGCAGACCGCACGTCTGAAAAACCGTCTGCGCGAAGGCGAAGGTCTTGACGACATTCTGCCCGATGCATTTGCCGTTGTCCGTGAAGCCGATGACCGTGTGCTCAACAAGCGCCCGTTCAAGGTGCAGATTCTCGGCGGTATCATCATTCATCAGGGACGTATTGCGGAAATGAAGACCGGTGAAGGTAAAACGCTGATGGCAACGATGCCGGCTTATCTGAATGCACTGGCAGGCAAGGGCGTTCATATCGTCACGGTCAACGATTACCTCGCACGTGTCGGTGCGGAGGAAATGGGTCGTGTCTATGCGTTCCTCGGCCTGAAGACCGGTCTGATTGTTCATGAAATGAGCAAGCAGGAACGTATGGAAGCATACAGAGCAGACATCACCTACGGTACGAATAATGAGTTCGGCTTTGACTATCTGCGCGACAACATGGTCATCTACAAGGAAGAAATGGTTCAGCGCGGACACAATTTGGCAATCGTCGATGAAGTGGACTCCATCCTCATCGACGAAGCAAGAACGCCTCTGATCATTTCCGGTCAGGGCGAAAAGTCCACGATGCTCTATGACCTCGCTGACCGTTTTGTCAAGAACCTGACCCGCTATACGGTCAAGGAAATGGACGACAAGGACGATATGGAAGAAATCGAGGAGGATTATCTCGTCGACGAAAAGGCAAAGAATGCCGTTCTGACAGGAAACGGTATCAAGCGTGCCGAGGAATATTTCCACGTCGAAAACCTCTCCGACTCCCAGAACTCCGCACTCCTGCATCACATCAATCAGGCAATTCACGCACACGGCTGTATGCAGCGTGACGTTGACTATGTTGTCAAGGATGGCAAGGTCATCATCATCGACGCGTTTACCGGTCGTCAGATGCCCGGCAGACGCTTCTCCGACGGTCTGCATCAGGCAATCGAAGCAAAGGAACACGTCAAGATCGAGCGTGAGTCCAAAACACTGGCTTCCATTACATTCCAGAACTTCTTCCGTCTTTACAAGAAGCTGTCCGGTATGACCGGTACGGCGCTGACCGAAGAAGAAGAATTCCGTGAAATCTACAACCTCGACGTTGTCGCAATTCCGACCAATATGCCGATGATCAGAAAAGATCATCCCGATGCGGTCTATAAGAATACCCGCGGTAAGTACAATGCAATCATTGCACAGATCAAGGCATGCTACGAAAAGGGACAGCCTGTCCTCGTCGGTACGGTTTCCGTCGATAAGTCCGAGTTTCTTTCCCAGATGCTCAAGCGCGAGGGTATCCCGCACAATGTCCTGAACGCAAAGTATCACGACAAGGAAGCGGAAATTGTCGCGGAAGCAGGTAAGCTGCACGCGGTTACCGTTTCCACCAATATGGCAGGACGCGGTACCGACATTCAGCTCGGCGGTAATCCCGAATTCTATGCAAAACGCGAAATGCGTGCCATGGGTTATGCCGAGGATGTCATCATCGACGCAACCGGTACTGCTGTTTCCGTCAGCGAAGAAGCAATGGCGGCAAGAGTGGTATTCAACGATCTTTACAAAAAGTATAAGGAACAGATCGCACCGGAAGCAAAGAAGATCTGTGAGCTTGGCGGTCTGTTCATCGTCGGTACGGAACGCCATGAATCCCGCCGTATCGATAACCAGCTGCGCGGTCGTTCCGGTCGTCAGGGTGACCCCGGTGAATCCCGCTTCTATCTGTCCTTTGAAGATGATCTGATGCGTCTGTTCGGCTCTGAACGTATTCTCGGTATGGTTGAAAAGCTCGGTCTGGAAGAAGACCAGCAGATCGATGCGCAGATTCTGTCCAACTCTCTGGAAAACGCACAGAAGAAGCTCGAATCCATCAACTTCGAGCGCAGAAAGCATGTCCTGACCTACGACGACGTTATGAACCAGCAGCGTGCGGTTATTTACACGCAGAGACAGGATGTCCTTGACGGCAACGATCTGAAGCCCAAGATTCAGAAGATGATGACCCAGACCATCGAACATGCTGTTGCAAGCTTCACCACGCAGGAGGTTGCCGACGACTGGAATTACGACGGTCTGCGCACCTACTTCTTCGGTACGCTCTGCCGTGCGGAAGACTTCCACTATACCTCCGATGAATACAACACGCTCAAGCGGGAAGACCTTGTCAAGCTTCTGCAGGAACGCTGTGATGTTCTGTATGCAGACAAGGAAGCGCAGTTCGGCTCCGAGCAGATGCGCGAAATCGAACGCGTCGTCCTGCTCAAGAATGTCGATTCCAAGTGGATGGATCATCTTGATGCTATGGATGAGCTGAAGGGCAATATCCGTCTGCAGGCATATGCACACAGAAATCCTGTCACCGAATTCCGTCTGCAGTCCGGCGATATGTTTGATGAAATGATCGCCTCCATCCGTGAGGATACCACAAGAACACTTCTTTCCATCGTGCCGAGACCCGATCAGGAAATCAAGCGCGAAAAGGTTGCCAAGGCTACAAGCGAAGGCTTTGAAGGCGGTGAAACCGTTTCTTCTGCGGCTCCTGCGTCTGCACCGAAAAAGGCTGACGGCACCAAGGTTGGCAGAAACGATCCGTGTCCCTGCGGCAGCGGCAAGAAGTACAAGAAGTGCTGCGGCTTTAATCCCAATAACCCCGACGAATAATCGACGGAGCGTTTTGCTATGGGATTTGGAATTTTACTGCTCGGCTATCCGCTGATTCTCTCGGTGACCCTTCACTCGATGGGGTTCTGCTTTGAGATTCTCGGATATCTGATCATGCTCCGTGCGCTCACAGTCCTGAGTGAATACGGAACGTATTTCCGATACGCAAAATATGCGGTAAGCGCGCTGATTCCCCTCGGCGCGTTTTCCCTCATTTTGCAGTCTTTTTCGTGGTTTGGTGCAGAATCACTGTATGAAACGGTCTCATCGGCGACATCCGTGCCGTATAATATTTTGCTTGCTGTCCTGCTGGTTGTCTTCCATATGCTGCTGCTGATTGCCGTCAGAACGATTGCGCATGAGGTGGATTTGCCGAAGCTGGTCGCAGAAGCTACGCGCAACATGATTGTGACATGGCTGTATTTTGCTGCGTCTGTCGTTGTCTCGTTTCTGAATGTACCGGCGGTGACCGATGTTCTGCCGTATCATAAACTGCTCGGCTATGTGTCGATGTTCGGCGTTCTCTGGATTCTTCTGAATCTGAAGATGATCTTTGTCTGCTATATGCGCATCTGTCTGCCGGAGGATCTCGACATGCCCGTCGGAGACCGCAAGATGCCGCGTCTGTTCGGCAAACCCAAGGAAGAACCGATGACGGAAGAAGAATTGGCGGCTGCAGAAAAAGCAAAGAAAGAACGCGAAAAAGCCGCATATGACGCAGCAATGAAGCAGCGCCAGCTTGAACGCACAAAGAAAAACAAACGCGGCAAGAAAAAATAAACAACAAATGGAGGAGAGGACATGAAACATACGGAGCAATCCAATCAAATGCGCATCATCCGCGGCGGCTTCGGTTTGATGATCGCGGCAATGCTGTTTTTGTGGAATCCGCATGTCAATGTCATTGATGTTCTCCCCGACTGCATCGGTTGGATGCTTGCCGCCCTTTCTATGACGCATCTTGCATGGGCGATGGACGATTTTGCCGCTCTGCGCCGCCGTGCGTGGATTCTGTGCGGCATTACCGCAGTTAAGCTTGCCCCGATGGTGTTTTCCATCCTCGGCGTCAAAAAACTCGAATTTCTCGGCGAGCCGACAATGGTGCTGACATATACTGTCTGCTTCGGCGCGTTTGAGATGTTCTTCGGCATCGGCGTCATGCGCGGGTGGATTGATGCCATTTCAAAGTTCGGACTGCTCCACGACAGCCGTGTCGCGCTTTACGGCACCAACAAGGAGCTTAAGCCGACAAAACAGCCATGTATCATGATAGCCTCCGACAATGCTGACGTACTGTCCGCATCGGCAAAGAGAAAACTGTCCCGCAGCGCCTTGAAAAAGAAAAACCGCGCTGTACGCGGACGACGCGATTTTGCGGAATTTCTGCGGAGAATCACATTTTGGTTCTTTGTCTGGCGGTTTGTTTCGTCCTTTGTGCCGGAGCTGGTCTATCTGCGCTCCACCGAATATCTCGGCAATGTCGTCTATGGTGTTGTCATCGATATCCGCGACTACCGTCCGTATCTGATTTTCTTCTTCTCGCTGATTGCGGGCATTTACGGACTGCGGTGGCTCGTTCGCTGTCTATGCTATACAAAACGGCTTGGCGGTGATCCTGCAATCCGAAGCGGACTTGCAAAACTCTCCCATGAGAGGCAGGAGCAGATTCATTCCCGTGCGGCGATGGAACGGTTTTCGATTGCATTTGGCTGTATGATGATCGGCGGCGTGTTCTTCTGTCATTTCTCCTTTGAAAATATCAACATTCTCCCCGACTGCATCGGTCTTGCGTTTCTTCTGACCGCGGTTTATCTTCTGCGGAACAAGACCGCACTTCCGAAACGATATTTTTCGGTCGGGCTTATCGGTGTCATCGTGACCGTGCCGTATGCCGTTGTCAGAACCTGGCACAGCGTCGTGCATCACGGCTTCTGGACGGACAATCTCATCGATTACTTTACGCGCAATGTTCCCGTATCGGCGGAAAAGCAGGCATATACAATGCAGCTGCAGCTGATCATGCTGGCACTTGCCGTGCTCGAAACGGCGCTTGTGATCTGGCTGTTCGTTCGGTTTCTGCGTGTGGTACGCGGACTCGATCGGCTGTTGGGCGGCGACGGACATACGCTTTATGACAGTATGTCCAAGGATATGATGCGTGAGGAACGGGAAAAATACGAAAAACAGCCGAAGAAGGTCTTTGTCTGGTTCTGTATTTCTGTCGGATTTGAAGTGCTTCGCGCGCTTCCGATGTTTTCCTTTACAATTACCTCGATTGCGCTTGTGCGTACCGTGGTGAATCTGATCTTCCTTTGGGTTTTCTCGGAGTATCTGTCTGCAAGAAAAAAGATGATCGTCTATCACTATACCTATCATTCCGATCACGATGAAGCGCAAATAGAACAGAATCATGAATATCTGACATAAAAATTCTGCTGCAATGACCGAATCATGGTCGCTGCAGCAGATTGTTTTTATATAGAATTTCTGTGGATCCGAATCAGATGCGGATGACATCTCCCGCGCGGTGGTCAAATACTCTGCCGTCGGACAGCTGAAGCGTGCCGTCGACGGAGGCTGTGATGACCGCTTCTGTCAGGTGCCCGTTCTTCCATGCAAGATCAACGGTATAG
>JAZTZC010000106.1:0-2017 GCA_045637265.1 Eubacteriales bacterium
AAACAGGAAAACTGTGGATGAAAAGACCATGTGACAAACCCGTATTCAAAAAAAATTATATTCTTATATATTATATCATTTTTTTGATTCAATTACAAGTATTTTCCGTGAACTCTTCCGCAGAAATCGCAGAAAATACGGCAAAAATCACACATTGTTCCAAACAAAATCTCCGCCGTATCTCGTGGATACAGCGGAGAAGAATATCTGCGGTTATCCGGCTTCCAGTCGGTCGCCCCGATCCTCAATTTCAAGGAAGCAGGGATGCTCCTGACCCGATGCATTGGGGGAATGGAACGTGAAAAGAAGACGGTCATCTGTCGTGCGGAACAGCATACCGTGTCCGCCGTCCTTTGTATAAAGCGGCGGCATGTGAACAAAGTCCGAGCCGAGATCTCCGCCTGCAAATTTCACGGCAAGCTCCACATACGCCCCTTCGATGAACGAAGACCAGATCATGAACAGCGCATCACCTGCCGAACGGTACAGATACGGACCGTCGGTCACATAGTGATCCCCGTCATTCATCGGATACGCATCACAGCAGCCGGTCTCGGATGCACGGAACAGAACCGTCATTTCGCCGACCGTATGGGTCAGATCGTCACTCAGCTGTACATATACAACGGTACCGTCGATGATCTGCATATGCTCATGACAGAAGACCAGATACGGAACGCCGTCGGGTGAAACATACAGCGTACCGTCAAGGGATTCCCATTCCGCAGGTGTCAGCAGAACATCACCGTGCGGCACAAACGGCCCCAGAAGGCTGTCCGACTTTAATACACAGGTACCCTTCAGGCCGCTCTCCTGCGTAAAGGTCGCAAACATATAATAACTGCCTCGGTATTCATGAACCTCCGGTGCCCAGTTGACGGCGCGGTTCATGCCGTATTTTTCGGAATCGAAACAGGGAATCGGATCACTCCAATTCTCAAGATCGGCCGAAGTATACACATCAAAGCCGCCGGTCCGGTTGCCGAAGTTTGCGGCACGCGTACCGTACATATAATAAATGCCGTCCCTGAGTACGATATATGGGTCACGGATGTTGATATCAGCGCATTTCATGATCGGATCACTCCCGTACTGTTACTGTTTGTTTTTCAGATAGGCATCGATGGCCTTTGCCGCTGTTTTACCGGCGCCCATTGCGGAAATAACGGTAGCCGCTCCTGTGACGGCGTCACCTCCGGCATACACACCGTCGCGCGAGGTCGCACCTGTTGTCTCCTCGACAATGATACCGCCGCGGCTGTTGACATCGAGTCCCGCCGTCGTCGATTTGATCAGAGGATTGGGCGAGGTACCGATGGACATGATGACACAGTCGACATCGATGACATGCTCCGTGCCGGGAATCTCAACCGAACGTCTTCTGCCGCGCGCATCCGGCTCACCAAGCTCACAGCGCACGCACTTGATTCCCGTAACAAAGCCGTTTTTCGGATCGCGCCTGTCATCGGGATTGTTGTAACCGAGAATTTCCACAGGGTTGTTGAGAGTGAGGAATTCGATGCCCTCTTCTTTGGCATGCTCGACCTCCTCATGACGCGCGGGGATCTCCGCCATCGAACGGCGATAGACGATATAGACATGCTCCGCGCCGAGACGCAGTGCCGTTCTTGCGGCGTCCATTGCAACATTGCCGCCGCCGACCACCGCGACATTACCGCCCTTCATGATCGGCGTTGTGGGAGAATCGAGATATGCTTTCATCAGATTGGAGCGCGTCAGAAATTCATTCGCGGAATAGACACCCTTGAGTGACTCGCCGGGAATTCCCATAAATCTCGGCAATCCGGCGCCGCTTCCGATGAACACTGCTTCAAAGCCGTCCTCGAAGAGCTCGTCCACCGTGACCGTTTTACCGATGACGACGTTCGTCTCGATCTTGACTCCAAGGGCCTTGAGTGTGTCGACCTCCTTCTGCACGATCGCTTTTGGAAGACGAAACTCGGGTATACCGTACACAAGCACACCCCCGGCAAGATGCAGAGCCTCGAATACTGTG
>JAZTZC010000107.1:0-2353 GCA_045637265.1 Eubacteriales bacterium
CGCGGCGATCCGTGCAAAATCAGAGGAACTTTCTCTGCCGCTTTCCAACTACGCGGTGCTCGGCGATCTGCTCAAGCCCGATGCAGATGCCTATCAGGCAGAACTGAAACGCCTGAAGCTGCACATTGATGTAGCGGCAAAGCTCGGTCTTACGCAGATGCGCCACGACGTTTCCTCGTTCCGTCGTCCGCTTGAAAGCAACACACAGGCGGACTTTGAGCGCGAATTTCCGCAGATGGTCGATGCCTGCCGTACCCTTGCCGATTATGCGGCGCAGTACGGTATCACAACGCTGGTCGAAAATCACGGCTTCTATGTCAACGGGTCCGATCGCGTTATCCGTCTGATCGAGGCGGTCGACAGAAAGAATTTCCGTATGGTTGTCGATACGGGCAACTTTGCCTGCATGGAAGAGCGCTGTGAAGCAGCAGTGAAGAAATGCCTGCCGTATGCCGATATGATTCACTTAAAGGATTTCTATATCCGCAAAACGACAGCGCTTCCGGGTGTCGGCGGTCTGTTCCGTTGTGACAGCGGCAACTGGTTCTCGACAGTTTCCGGATATTCGATGCTCCGTGGATCGATTCTCGGTCAGGGGGACCTTGATATCGCCGATATCATTGCGTCAATCAAGGCATCGGGCTTTGCGGGATACGTTTCCGTGGAGTTTGAGGGTATGGAAGACCCTCGCGCCGGTTCGATTGCAGGACTGCAGGCGGCAAACTATTTTGCGAAAAACGTATAAGAAAATACAGAAACTGTACAGGGATGCTGAACGTCATGAAACGACAGCATCCCTGTTTTTGTTTGGGTTATCGTTCGACAAAATGCTTTCCGCCGCGGCTGAGAGTACGACGGATGAAGGACTGCTCGGACAGCTGTCCTGTGATGATGTCTTCCGCGGTCAATCTGCAAAGAAGGATTTCCTTTGCGGCGGTTGATGTCCACGTGTCATACTTGAGTCCGATGCGGTTGTCGCGTTCGCGGTCGTAGACGATGTAGAGCACTCCGTTTTTGTCTTCGTCAAGATCGGGGTAGGAGACGTTTGTGCGATCGTCAAGGGTCAGCGTGTACGGGAAGGTTTCGCCGTTGTCAGAAGACAGGCTGATCTGCATGCCGGTACGTGCGGTATCCGATACATTGCGGATATACGCGATCATGCCGTTTCCGAGCCGTCCGACATAACAGCGGGTGCTCGGTGCACGCTCATATTCCCGTGCTTCCGTCCATGTTTGTCCGTTGTCGGAGGATTCGGAGAAGACGTAGAAGCCGCGGTTGGTACGTGCAAGAAACCGCAGTGTACCGTCCGCCTTTTCATAAAGCGTGGTTTCATCGTACACACAGACATCAGGTTTCCCGGAAATACTGACATTGCGGAAGGTCATGCCGCCGTCATCGGACAGACGGAGCTTGTATTCGGGGCCGCTGTAGTCATAAGCAGGCGCGATGATGCGTCCGGTGGACGTCACAATCGGCTTACAGCGCATGAAACCTTCACAGAGGATGCGCGGCGCCTCCCATACAAGATCGTCGGCATCGGGGTCTTTGCACATCATGACGACCGTGTATGGAAATTCGCGGTGATAATCCCAGCCGTCGCCGTTACGGATGGAAACGGGCTTTGAGGTTTCATAATACGGCGACAGCGTCCACATGACCCACAGCACATTGTCGGGTGCCATCCAAAGCTCGATATCGATATTGCGCATCCGATTGGTACGGTCCGAGGAGACGGTCAGAATGGGTTTTGACCATGTTTCGCCGCCGTCATCGCTTTGGACGAGCACATTGTAGTTGTCAATACAAGGTTCAAACGCGCCGCCTGTGTACCATCCCGCAAAGAGCCGTCCGCCTTTTGTCACAGCGACGGTAGGGCATCCCTGCCATGCGCGGTTGGATTCGTCACACGATGCATCCGGGGAAAAACAGATATAAGGATGGGATGATTCGTCCCAATCTCTGCAAAGATTCATAAAATCGTTCCTTTCCTGTTATGCGATGAAGATTTCGTGTGCACCCGAGCCGAGCGGCGCACCGTCATACGGCTTGCCGTCAACCGTGATACATCCCTGCTTGTCAACGATACAGGTAGCCCCTGCGGGAATGGTCAGATAACAGCGATGACCGTTGTCACAGCGATCAATGGAAGCGGAAACCTTGCCCGAGATGAAGCTGACCTCACACGATGTATGATCGGCTGCCGCGGTAAAGCACGGTGCGAAGCGAATCACAGCATAACCGGGTGCGGCAGGCTGCAGACCCCAAAGCTGTGTGATCGTGAAGTACAGGAAGCCGCCGTGCATCGGATGGTTGTAGGAGGCAACACCCTTGGAGGGGTCTGCCTTGTCGGTCA
>JAZTZC010000108.1:0-2054 GCA_045637265.1 Eubacteriales bacterium
TGACCGATTGAAGAATGAAGGTGTGTTGTTCGTTTCGGGACGCGATACCGTCACGCGGAAGCTCAACATCAAAATGGAGAAAAATGCGGTGTGGGCATTGGCGGAGGAGATCGACAAGATGCACGAGGACGCAGACGATTATGTAAAAGCGGTCGCTCTGTATCTTTGCTACTTCACTGACATTCTGAAACGTCCCGTCGGATGCGGTGATAAGGTATTCTCGAACAACTCGGTGACGATCACCGCAACAGAGCTTGCCGAAAAGGTGAACACTGCACTTGAACTTACGGGTGAAGATATGCTGAAGCCGAACATGATCAAGAAGCGGCTGACGGCAAGTCATACCGAGCTTGAAAAATGCGGCATCCGTTTTGAAAGCGATCACAAAAACAACGGACGGTTCATCACGTTCCATCTGATTCCCGAACGCGCAAAACAGCTTCGGTTTGTCCGCATTGAGATGCCGATCGAAAGCAAGCTCCTCGCAGAACAAAAACGACGCGGACTCGTCCACGGTGACATGGTGACAGGTGACACCACGTTACCAGACGGATACGAGGTGCATCGACCTGTCACGAATGAGGCGAAAGTGACGGCAGATTCTTCCGAAAACGGATCTGTCACCTGTCACGCTGTCACATCCGCGTAAATTCCGTCAAATGATTCCGTCTCGGGTAGGGCAAGCGTAGTGAATGGATGTCCACCGCCCAAGTCGGCGTGCCACCTTCACTTCGGGCAGAAGCCCTGCGGCATTGCCGCTACCCACTTTACAAATTCAAAGGAGGAATGCCATTGGCAAGAAGCCAAACCGAAACCATAACCATACGCCTGACCGAGGAGGAAAAAGACGCGCTCACCGAAAAACTCATGCACGCCGGCAAGCCGTCATGGCGGCAGTTCATACTCGATATGTGTATGCGCGGACAGATCATCGTCAGCGAAGACATGCGAAAGCTCAACGCTGAGCTGCGGCGGCAGGGGAATAATCTCAATCAGCTTACACGATTGGCGCATCAAGGTCGCATTGATACAGTCGATCTCACTGAACTGCTTGCGTGCTACCGACAGATTCTGCTCACGATCGGAGGTGATTCTGACGGCAATCGTTAAGAACATCGCCGAAGCAAATCAGACCGTCGGCGCACAGAAGCGACTGCTTGACTACTGCGTTCAGCCGCACAAGGTGGAAGTGGACGAGCAGTTGTGCTTCGTGTCGGGCATCAACTGTATGCCGGAATTCGTCAATGATTCCTTCCTCATCACGCAGAAGCTGTGGAAGCATAAGAGCGGAACGCCGCGGTTCTATCAGTATGTGCAGTCATTCTCGCCCGACGAAAACGTCACGCCGGAGATGGTACACGAGATCGGTTGTGAGTTCGCCAAGCAGTTCGGCAATCGCGAAATCCTCGTGGCGACTCACATCGACCGCGAGCATCTGCACAATCATTTCGTCATCTGCGCCTACGACCTCGACACGGGCATCAAGTATGTGTCGGGCAAAACACACCTCGCCGAGCTTCGACGCGAGAGCGACCGCATCTGTCAGGCGTACGGATTGACAACCTTACCGACCTACGACCCGAAGAAGAAGTCTACCAACCTCGGTGCGAGGGAGTACCGTGCGGCGGTGAAGGGCGATAGCTGGAAAATGCGGCTGTGCGCGGATATCGATTTCTGTATGCGGTACGCACGGACAAAGAAGCAATTCCGCCGTCTGATGCGTGAGCGTGGGTACGATATGCGATGGGAGGACAACCGCAAATACATCACCTACATCGCGAACGTGAACGGCGAGGAGAAGCGCGTGCGCGACATCAAGCTGCACGAGGAAAAATACCGAAAGGAGAGGATGGAGGATGAATTCCGAATCCGGCAAGAGTTATTTGGAGCGGCTCAAGGAGAAGAACACACCGCCGATGCCGCCCGAAGCACCGCCGCCGCAAGTGAAGATGGTGCAGATTCCCGAAGCGGATTGGGATCGGCTGATGATTCTGCTCGAGAATCTGGCACGACTGGAGGACAGCGAGTGGCAGGCGGAGCAGTCGATTCAGGCT
>JAZTZC010000109.1:0-2240 GCA_045637265.1 Eubacteriales bacterium
CATCCCTCAAACCCGATCTTTACACCGTTTTCTTCCGCCAGTGCCGCCAGCGGTTCCCAGGTTTCCTTGAACTGGGGAATCGTTTCGGGAACGCTCTTTTCGGGATTTCCGCCCGCAAACGCACCGATGACAGAGCAGCCGAGCTTGTGCGCATTTTTGACCATCGCGGTCAGATTGTCCCGTGCGTCCTGTTTCAGAATCGGGTTGTTGTAATAACCCATTGCGGTGATGCATCGACCGTCGAGAACAGGCAGAATCTGCGCTGCCAGTGCGTCAAAATCCATCGCTGCCGGATTTGTCCCATTGAAGTCAAGCGCGTAACATTCAAAGCCTTTTTCGTTGAGCTGTGGAATTATCGTCGCCGCCGACAATGCGGGAATCAGTGTTCCGATTGTAATATCAAACATAGCAAAAAATTCCTTTCACAGTGATTCTTTGCTGTAATTATATCACAGACCCCACGCATGTGCAAGTCCATTTTTCATTTTTACGGGATTTTTTGATTATAATTCTTGTAAAGAAGTTCATTCTATGATATAATGTAAAAAATACAGGATATCATACCCGGAGGAGCACAGCGATGGAATTCCGCAAAATTTTTGATACGATCCCGGAACAGTTCGACAAACACCGTCCGCGGTACACCAAAGCGCTGTTTGACGATCTGATCGCGTATGCCGGCATCACACCCCGGAAAAGCGTTCTGGAGCTTGGCCCCGGTACAGGACAGGCAACCGATCCGATTCTCGAGACGGGATGCGATTACCACGCCATTGAGCTTGGTGAGCATCTTTATACCAAAATGGTCGAAAAATACGGTGATCGGGACAATTTCCACATTGTCAACGATGACTTCATCACCCATGATTTCGGCAAACAGCAATTTGATCTGATTTATTCCGCGGCGACCATCCAATGGATCGGCGAGCCGATCGCGTTTACAAAGACCTTTTCCCTGCTCAAACCCGGCGGCGTTCTTGCAATGATGCTGACACGCGGCGATTACCGCAAGCCAAACGAAGTGCTGTATCAGTCGATTCAGAAGGTCTACGACGCCCACTACAGGCCGGAAATCCCATACACACACGGCAGATTCCGCTATACCGCCGCACCCGAATACGGCTACACCGATTTTGAAACCAGAGAATACTTCGGCGAGCGTGTTTTCACAGCAGACGAGTATGTCGCATTCTCCGGCACCCACTGTGACCATCTCGTCATCCCCGAACCGCATAAAACCGCGCTGTTTGACGGTCTGCGCCGCGCGGTTCTTGAGGCTGGGGATCGAATTGTCTTTGCAGATACCTATGTGCTGCATCTTGCGAGGAAACCGTTTCCGTGATTCCGTATGTCCCCGTCAGCGGATCACGGAAAATACCGAGCTTCGGAGTCACAAACGTAAACAGGACAAACAGGACGGCGATGACAATGAGAATTCCCCGCATGGTCTTCGGCGATGCGCAGGACGGGTTTCCCGTTATCAGCATCCGTGTTTCAAAAAGATATGCAATCGCGGCGGAAACAAAGAAGATTGCAATGTTGATCCAGTCGGGTGACTTGCCGATCACACCGTTATAGGTATAAAAAAGAACGGGAATGAGTCCCAGTCCGAGCAGAATTCCGCGCAGCTTCACGCACCAGAAGTTTTCATATCCGCCGAAGAAAAAGGACTGTACCACCGCAAAGAGCGCCATCGGCCAAAAGAGCAGCTTCATATGCTCCCACGTCGATTCGTTGATCCCCGAAAATGGCGCGATCCATACCGCACCGCCGAGCCAGTCATATAAAAAATGAAGAATCGTGCCGCCGAGTGCGGTTACCGCAAATCCAAACAACTGCCAATGCCATACCGATCGTTTCATATCATATCCCCTCTACTGTTTTTTCTTGAATATATGCAGGCTGTTTCAAATCTATGTTCCATCGTTCCTGTGACAAAAATTCAAGATTTTTTCAAAAAACTATTGACAAAATATCCCACATGTGGTATAATATAAAGCGTTCGAGAGAACAAACAACATTGGGATATTGTGTAACGGTAGCACAGCAGACTCTGACTCTGTATGTTGGGGTTCGAATCCCTATATCCCAGCCAGAAAAAAGCACTTGCGCAAGCAAGTGCTTTTTTCAACGAAATCCGCCGCCGGCGGGTGAAATCCACATTCTATGGATGAAATCGCTTCGCGATGAAATCTGCCTTGCGGCAGGACGTGAAGGCGGATTTCATTTCATCTGAATCC
>JAZTZC010000110.1:0-1561 GCA_045637265.1 Eubacteriales bacterium
CGTTTTCGATGAACAGCGCATCCAGACCGCGGCCGAGGGAATTTTTCTTTGCCATTTGGGATCGTGGTCCTTTCTTATTGTTGGGGGAGATCAGATCTTCTGCATCAGTTCCTTTGCGACCTCATGGTAGAGGGCGGCACCCTTGGAAAATTTATCGTAATACCAGACGGGCTGACCGAAGCTCGGTGCTTCGGAAAGCTTGACATTGCGGGAGATGGCGGTCTGGAAGATCTTTCCTGTGTAGTATTTTTTGAGTTCGTCCATGACCTGTGTCGAAAGGTTCAGACGACCGTTATACATGGTTATAAGAATACCTGTAAGCTGAAGCTTGGGATTGAAGCGTTTCTTGATCTGTTTCACGCTCAGCATCAGCTGAGAAAGTCCTTCCAGCGAATAATATTCGCACTGCATCGGTACAACAAGACCGTCGGCGCAGACAAGCGCGTTGATGGTCAGGATACCGAGGGAAGGGGGACAGTCGATGAGGATGTAGTCATACTCCTCCATGACAGGTTCAAGTGCGGTCTTCAGTCTTGATTCGCGGTTATCTGCCATGACAAGCTCAAATTCCGCGCCGGCAAGAGAAATATTTGCGGGCAGGACAGAGATATTTTTGAAGTCTGTCTTGCGGATGGCATCCCTGGCTTCTGTACGGCTGATCAGTACATCATAAATGGTGGCTGCAGCGGCTTTTTTGTTGATGCCGAAACCGGAGGTCGTATTGCCCTGCGGATCCATGTCGATGACAAGGACTCTGCGGTCGAGGACACCGAGGGAAGCGGCGATATTGACCACAGATGTGGATTTACCGACACCGCCTTTCTGATTTGCGAAGGTGATGACTTTTGCGTTTGCCACGGTGATGCACTCCTTTCCGACGATTTTGAAAAACCGCGTCCGTACAAAAAATCATATATATAATATTGTAACACGTTTGGCGCTCTGTGTCAAGAACTGCGTTCAAATAAACCGTCGGAATTGAAAAAATTTACCGAATATTCGCAATTTGGACAGGCAGGTGTTTCACGTGAAACATATTACGACATGATTTTTGGTGATGGAACGGGCAGAGGGGATCTGTCTGCGTGTGAAACCGTGACGGTGACAGTGACGGTTTCCCCCTGCTCGTCCGTGGAGTAGGATGCCGTGCACCCGGCTTCCCGCAGCGCCGCAACTGCACGGTCGAGCGTGTTGAAAAAGAAACGCAGGTCACGGGGGATGCATTTCCGGATCTGATTGGTTTGCGTCGGTGCGGGAATGTCTGCTTTCTGACGGATCGGAGCGGTTGTTGTTCCGGTCAGAAGAGAATCAACGTATTGTTCTGTTTTTGCGACGTTCAATCCGTGATCGGCAGTATATCGTACGGCCGCGCGGCGCAGGTCAAGATCACGGATCCGCAGGAACGCTCTTGCATGCCGTTCTGTCATCTGATGGGCAAGGATCAACTCGCGTTCTTCCGTCGTCAGACGAAGCACGCGGAGCTTATTTGCAATGCAGGATTGCGACAGAGAAAGTGCCCGTGCGATCTCCTCCTGTGTCATGGCATGCATATCGATCAGCG
>JAZTZC010000111.1:0-4989 GCA_045637265.1 Eubacteriales bacterium
TACCCCGAGGTGCGTTCTCATCTGCCGCATGATGTGACCAGAAGCGCTGCGATCCTGCCGACCATGACGGTGGAGACGCCGGACGGTACGCTGACCGCCAGAGAACTGCGTCTTCTGCGCCGATTGGTACGCGATGCACGAACCAGGGGTGCCGATGCCCAGATGACGCTTTCGATGTGGGCGGATGTATGCGCAAACGAGGACCGCAATATCTATCCGTACCTTGACTGTGCCGATATCCGCATCGATTCTTCAATGGCGTACGAGGTCGGCGTGATCCGCCCGATGGCAGAGACGGTGCTTTCCGCATTGCCTTGTGACAGTATCCACCGCAGATATGCGGATTCGCTTCTTTCAAGACTGTCGCACATTGAAATTCTGCCGTCTGATGATATTCCCGCAGACAGCGTATTCCGCGAATTTATTGGTAATTGAAAGGAGAGATCCGATATGTATACAACACCGACCATGGAGCTGTATGAAGCATCCGCCGCTTATCTCCGTGAACGCATGACGGAGGCAGGACTTGATGCTCCTGCACTTGCCGTTATTTTGGGCTCGGGACTCGGCGCCTATGCCGCATCCGATGCCGTCGCTGACCGCATGGTGATTCCGTACCGCGAGATTCCCAATTTCCCGACCTCGACCGTTTCCTATCAGAAGGGTGAGCTGGTCATCGGTCGCGTCGGAGAGAAGACCGTTTTGTTCTTCAACGGACGTTTCCATTATTATGAGGGTTGGGAGATGTGGCAGACGGCGTATCCCGTGAACGTCTGTCATCTGCTCGGCATATCCAAAATGATTATCACCAATGCAGCGGGCGGCATCAATACCGAAACGCTCGAACCGGGTGATCTCGTGCTTCTGACCGACCACATCAAGCTGTGTGCCGATTCTCCTGTGCGCGGCAAAAATGAGTCTGCTTTCGGTGAACGCTTCTTTGATATGCAGGCAGTCTATGACAAGGATATGAGAGCGCTTGCTCATGCATGTGCCGCAGAACAGGGAACTGTACTGAAGGAAGGCGTTTATGCTTACATGGCAGGTCCGCAGTTTGAGACTCCTGCAGAAATCCGCATGCTGCGGCTGATCGGCGCGGATGTTGTCGGGATGTCGACCGTGCCCGAAATGATCGCGGCAGCACATTGCGGGATGCATGCGCTCGGTATTTCCTGCGTGACCAACTTTGCCGCAGGTGTGACGGGCGCACCGATGACAGAGGAGGAGGTCCTCGATACCTCCGCAAAAGCAACCGCAAAGTTTTCCGCACTGATCGACGCGGTCATCCGCAGACTTTAATATATGAATGGAGTATAACTGCTATGAGAACGCTTTTTTGTGATATTACCACGCTGAACGAAAACGGCGATGCACACAAGCACCGCTATGTCCTTGTCGAGGACAACCGCATTGCGGGCATTTTCGATGCACGTCCCGCAGGCATCTTTGACCGTGAGATCTGCGGCAAGAATAAGCTTTTGATGCCCGGTCTTTATAACTGCCATGCGCACACGGCAATGACACTGTTCCGCGGCTACGGTGAGGATCTTCCGCTGCAGGATTGGCTGAATACCCGTATTTTCCCGGCAGAGGACAGACTGACCTCGGAAGCGGTTTACAACGCATCCATGCTGGCGGCGGCAGAAATGATCCGTGCCGGTATCGTGTCGTTTTCCGACATGTACTTCTTCTGCGAGGACACGATCCGCGCCGTTGCCGAGACCGGTATGAAGGCGAACATCGCCCGCTGCATCACCTGCTTCAATCCCGATGAAACGCCCGAAACCGATACCCGCTACAAGGAAGCCATGGCGCTGTACCATCAGTATCATAATTCGTATGACGGCCGCATAAAGATGGATATGTCCGTACATGCAGAGTACACGACCCAGCCCAATGCCATCCGCTATGTGGCCGAGGCGGGAAAAGACCTTGGTCTTCATATGCACGTACACATGTCCGAAACGGAATCGCAGCACAACGAATGTATCGCACGTCACGGCAAGACCCCCGCACAGCACATGAACGATCTCGGTGTCTTCGATGTTCCGACAATCGCGGCACACTGTGTCTGGGTATCCGATGAGGATATTGCGCTGATGGCAGAAAAGGGTGTCTTTGCGGCACACAATCCGACCTCCAATCTGAAGCTTGGCTCCGGCATTATGCCGCTCTGGAAGATGCACCGCGGCGGTGTCAAGGTTGTCCTCGGTACGGACGGCGTTGCATCGAACAACCGTCTCGATGTCCTGCGCGAAATGAACATGGCGGCGCTTCTGCAAAAGGGTTCCGATCGTGTCTGCGATGCAATGAAGGCATCCGATTTCATCCCGCTTGCAACCGTCAACGGCGCGGCTGCACAGGGCAGAGCGGACTGCGGTCTTCTGCGTACCGGCGCACGTGCGGATCTGATCATGCTCTACCTCGATGCGATCAACAATATCCCGTGCTATACCCCTGCAACAGCAGTTCTTCACAGCGCGGTTTCCTCTGACGTTGTCATGACGATGGTCGATGGTAAGATCCTTTATGAGAACGGTCAGTTCACTACACTTGATATTGAAATGGTCAAGCACAAGATGAAGGAAACCGTCAAGCATTACTTTGACTAAAGAAGAAACCATACCGTTTTCAAACAGGAATCCATGAAAATGACCCTCGCGGTCGGACGTAAAACAGAAATTTCGTCTGATCGTGAGGGATTTTTTATGCGTACAGGACAACAGAGCGGAAATCGGAAGTTGGTTCTCGGTGTCGCCTTTCTGACCGTATCCAATCTTCTGACCAAGGTCTGCGGGCTGTTTCTCAAGGTGCCGCTGACCAATGCTCTCGGCGATACCGGCATGGCGTATTTCAATCTTGCATATGCTGTTTATAAGTGGTTTTACATGATCTCCACGGCGGGTCTTCCCGTTGCGGCGGCGGTATTGACAGCGCGATATGCGGCGGGGACGTCAGGGGATGACCGCGCAGCTGTCCTGCGGCGGGTACGCAATGTGACGCTGGGGGCATTTTTTATCCTCGGTCTCGGGGGCGGTGTCTGCATGTATTTCGGTGCGCCGTTGTTTGCCGCATTGCAGAAGGTCCCCGACGGTGCATTCTCCATTGCCGCGATTGCACCTGCTCTGTTCTGTATCTGTATCGCGTCCGCTTTTCGAGGATGGTATCAGGGACTGGAGTGTCAGCTTCCGACGGCGATTGCGCAGGTGACGGAGGCGGGCGGGAAAATGATCTGCGGTCTGTATTTTGCCGCCTATGCGATGGATGCGGGATATCCGATCCCGATCGTTGCCTCATATGCGGCGGCAGGACTGTCTGTCGGCTGTCTGCTTGGAATGGCGGTCATGCTGCTTTCCCATCCGTTTGTTGTGCGCAGATACGAAATCCGTGGCTTGGGATCAGTGAATATGCCGGACAGGATGACAGTGCTCGGTCAGCTTTGGAAAATCGCACTTCCCGTCACGCTGTCGGCGTCTGTCATGTCGCTTTGTGATATGCTCGATTCGATGATCGTCATCCGTCGGATGTGCGGAGTGGGTATGGAATCGGCGGAAGCTCTCCGCTTGTACGGAAGCTATACAGCACTTGCCGTTCCGATGTTCAATCTTCCTCCGATCCTGATCTATCCTCTGACAACGGCGCTGATTCCCGTCATTGCCGCCGCGCGCGGACGACAGGAGGATTGTCAGCGGATTGTGACATCCGCACTTTCCCTGACGGCGATGATCGCGTTTCCGTGCAGTGCCGGCATGTGTCTGATGGCAGAACCGATTTTGCGGTTGTTTTACCGTGCGGATCTTGCCGTGACGGGAGCACGACTGCTTGAGGCACTCGCACCGGCGGTTCTGTTTCTGTCGATGTTCGCCATGTGCAATGCGATTCTGCAAGCCATCGGTGAGGCACGATATGCCTTGTATGCGATATTGAGCGGTGCCGCGGTCAAGCTGATTTCCGTGTGGATTCTGACGGGAAACAGGGAGATTGCCATTATGGGCTCTCCGATTTCCACTGTTCTGTGTTATGCCGCAATGACGGTAACGGCACTGTGGTTTGTCATACAGAAAACGGGTGCGCCGCAGAAGCTGTTTGCGATGCTGTGGCGTCCTGCGGCGGCATCCATTTTCTGTGCCATCACAGCACGTGCGGCGTATCACCTTCTCTGTATGCATCTGCCGCAAACTTGTTGTACCTTGCTTGCTATCTTGCTTGCCGCACTGACGTATCTTGCCGCACTGTCCGCGCTCGGCGGCATTCGTGGGGAGGTACTGGAATTGCTGACCAAACGACAACGTGCATAAACGGTTACAGCGGATGCCCATGCAAGGATGGGACATCCGCTGTTTCTATTCGGTTTGTAAAATCAGCTTATCATCGCCGACGGACAGTACCGCACGTGAACCCGATACCAGTGTGCCGTCCAAGAGAGCCTTGGAAATGGGTGTCTCGGCGTACCGTGCGGCGGTCTGCTGATAGCCTCTTGCGCCGTGTTCTCTCGGTGCTTTGCGATAGAGAAAGGGCAGAACCACATCATCGATGGTAAGCGTGATGGAGCGTGCCGCAAGCTGTTCTGCAATGGCGGACAGCTGCAATGCAAGAATCCGATGAGCGGTCTCCTCTGTGAGCGGTTTGAAGGGAATGACCGCATCAAAGCGTGCGAGAAATTCCTTTGGGAAGTGTGTGGTCAGACTGCTGGTTGGGTTGTCATCCCTGTTCTGCGCTCCGAATCCGACAGAACGCGGTGCGGCGGTTTTGCTGTTTGCGGTCATGACGATGACGGTATGACGGAAGCTGACACCATTGCCGCGGCTGTCGGTCAGCGTGCCGCTGTCGAGAATCTGCAGAAAGAGACGTAGAACATCGGGATGCGCTTTATCAATTTCATCGAATAGGATGAGCGCATATGGGCGATGCCGGACGGCAGAAGTCAGACGACCGCCGTCCTCGTGACCGACATACCCGGGCGGTGCTCCGATCAGACGGGAAACGGTG
>JAZTZC010000112.1:0-2796 GCA_045637265.1 Eubacteriales bacterium
GCTTCAGTAATGACAGCAGCTTCCTTGACCAGATCGATCGCCTTGCGGACACAGATGTCCTTGGAAACGGATTCGTCGTCGATGTACTTCTTGACTTCTTCGACAGCCATGCCGTATGCCTTTGCGAGATCTTCGTATTCAGCTGCGATCTCTTCGTCGGAAGCAACGATGCCTTCTGCTGCGACAACACCTTCCAGAGCAAGGCGAGCCTTGACCTGACGTTCAGCCATCGGAGCGAACTGCTCTCTCATGCTGTCGAGATCGAGACCGGTGTACTTGAAGTAGGTCTTCAGATCCATACCCTGCTGGCGCAGACGCATGTCAAAATCTCTGACCTGATTTTCAACTTCGTTTTCGATCATGGGCTGGGGAATGTCGCATTCCATGTTCTCAACGAGCTTTGCAATCAGCTGTTCCTGAACTGCATTGTCAGCAACGCGCTTCTGCTGCTCTTCCATTTTAGCCTTGAGATCAGCCTTATATGCATCAAGGGTATCAAATTCGGAAACATCCTTTACGAATTCGTCATCCAGTTCGGGAAGTTCGATTTCCTTGATTTCATGCAGCTTGCATGCGAAGACTGCTGCCTTGCCTGCGAGCTCTGCTGCGTGGTAGTCTTCCGGGAAGGTGACATTGACGTCGAATTCTTCACCGATGGACTTGCCAACGATCTGTTCTTCGAAACCGGGGATGAACTGACCGGAGCCGAGCTTGAGGTTGTAGTTTTCAGACTTGCCGCCGTCAAATGCAACACCGTCAACGGAACCGTCAAAGTCGAAGACAACGGAGTCGCCCATCTGAGCAGCACGGTCGGTAACTTCGATTTCACGGGAGTTTCTCTGTCTCAGCTTTTCGATTTCAGCGTCGATTGCTTCATCGGTAACAACAACGGGAGCGGAGGTAACTGCGATGCCCTTGTAATCCTTGACAACAACTTCGGGCTTGACATAAACCTTTGCCAGCAGAACAACGCCGTTTTCATCGATGGACTTGACATCGAATTCGGGGCGGCTGACGATATCCTTCAGTTCGGATTCCTTCAGTGCTGCTTCGTATGCATCGGGAATGATTGCGTTCAGTGCTTCTTCATAGAAGCAGCCTTCGCCGTACATCTTTTCGATGATGGAACGGGGAGCCTTACCCTTTCTGAAGCCGGGGATGCTCATCTTGCCGACATTTCTCTTGTATGCAGCATTGCAAGCCTTGTCAAATACAGCGCGTTCAACGCTGAATTCCAGCTCACGGACGTTCTTTTCAGGGGTAGTAACATTGATTAAGCTCATTGTATTTTGTCCTCCAGATATTTTGTCATTCTATCTAAAAATTTATTTGTCAAACGACAAGCATGTCAAAAAGACATGATTCATTTTATTATACTCTTTATTTGACCGATTGTCAAGCATTTTGAAAGATTTTCCGCAGAAATTTACAAAGAATTCACATTGAGATTTCCCGGTCACGGTCTTCTTTCCCGCTCAATCTTCAAGGGTACAAAACCGAGAAAATCTCCCGCGATCAGTGTGAAATCAATATCCATATACCGTCTTGTCATCGGGACATCATACTGACCGTGAATGTGTCCGAAATAACAGCGCTCAATGCCGTAACGGTACAGCTCCAGTATGATCCCATCGCAGATATAACCCTTGAAATACGGCGGAAAATGCAGAAAGACAAGCATTTCCAATTCTCTGCCTTCGTCTGCCAATACCTGCTCCCGAATGGCGCGTCCGCAGTCCAGCGACGTTTTCAGACGTCCGACCTCGCGGGCAATCAGCTTTGCCGTATCCACCTCGTTTGCGGTAATGACCTTCTTTTCCTCGGTATACCAGCCGCGTGAACCGCAGAGAATGAAATCCTCACACCGCAGTGCGTTGTTATGCAGATAGGTAAAGGAGTCAATGCCGTTTGCCTCGTTGAATTCCGTCATTTTTTTGACGGTATCCCACCAATAGTCGTGGTTTCCCTTGAGCAGAATTTTCTTGCCGGGAAGATCACTGATGAGACGGAAATCGGGCAGTGCTTCCTCTAAATTGATGCCCCACGAAAGATCGCCGGGAATCACGACGGTGTCCTGCTCACCGACCGTTTTGAGCCAGTTTTCTTTGATTTTTTCAGTATGCTTTGCCCAACGCGCACCGAACTTGTCCATCGGTTTATTGACGGCAAGCGAAAGATGCGTATCAGCCATAACAAATACGGACATACAGACAGAATCCTTTCTTTGCATAAATTCCGCGCCCGCGGGCATACTGTCCTCAGAGGTCACATGACCTCAAACTACCGAAAGGCGGAATGAAACAATGGGTCTTTTTAATTCTATGGAAACCGGCGACAACAATCACCGCGATAAGGGACACATCAAGGGAATCTCCTGCGATGTACGCAACTGCGTCTACCACGACGGCGACTGTTACTGCACCGCAGAAAAGATTGCTGTCGGTCCCAGCTATGCAACCTCCTGCACCGATACGGTCTGCGCCACCTTTAAGCAGAGAAACATCTGAAAAAACAAGCTGCCGCCCAAAAACGGCAGCTGTTTTTTGTGGTTACAGGGTTTTGGAGATTTTCAGCGTTTCCGCACGCATATCAGCGGCATCGATGACACGATCAAAGCGGACGGTCTTTGCCTTCAGAGAAGCCAGCGGCGCGGGAATTTCCGTACCGGTGGTCTTGGAAAGCAGCTCCAGTGCATCAAACTCGTCCTCAGGCGCATCGCCTGTCAGCGCACGGCAGACGTTGGATGCAAACTTGTACGGGCTTGCGGTGGAGTCGACAACCATCTTGGTGGTATCA
>JAZTZC010000113.1:0-14658 GCA_045637265.1 Eubacteriales bacterium
TTCACCTTCGTCATCCAGAATTCCGGCAATACCGAAGCGACATCGGCTGACGGTGTTGTTCTGCGTGATATCTTTGACCCGATTCTCGATCCGATCAGCGTCACCTACAACGGTACGCCGGTATCATCCCCCGTATTTTACACCTATGATCCGACGACCGGTGAATTTGCAACCGTTCCCGGCGTCATCACCGTTCCTGCGGCGACCTATACGCAGGATCCGACCACAGGCATCATCACAACCACACCCGGTGTTGCCGTTGTCCGCGTGACAGGCACCATCTGACAATTGCACAACATGCAGAGGTACGGCTGACGGGCTGTACCTCTGCTCTCTTTGGTCTTGCAAAATCATTCCGGGTATGATATAATAACAGCAGATGAAGATCATGGAGGTATACGATCATGCAAAACCGATTCGGCATGTTCATTCATTGGGGTCTGTACGCCATTCCCGCTGTCCACGAACAGGTGCTTGCACGCGGCAACTGGAATCATGACGACTATGAAGCACTGATGCACCGCTTTAACCCGATCAAATACGATCCCGAGGCATGGGTCAGATTGGCACGGGACTGCGGGATGTCCTATATCTGCTTTACCACAAAGCACCACGACGGCTTCTGTATGTGGGATACCAAACAAACCGATTACAACATCATGCACACACCCTACGGACGTGATGTGCTTGCCATGCTTGCCGACGCCTGCCGCAAGTATGACATGAAGCTGTCGCTGTATTATTCCAATCCCGACTGGCATCATCCCAATGCCTATAATGCCCTTTCCACCCATCAATGGAAAGCAAAATATCCTGAACAGTCGGATATGGATGCCTATATTGCCTTCATTAAGGCACAGGTAACGGAGCTGCTTACAAATTACGGCGAGATCTACACCTTTTTCTGGGATATCCCGCCGCACATCGAAGATCGGAGCATCAATGATCTCGTCCGTTCTTTGCAGCCGAACATTCTGATCAACAACCGCGGTTTTGATGAAGGAGACTTTGCAACGCCTGAACGCTCCGTTCCCGACGGTGACCGTTTCCCGACGATGACCGAAGCGTGCCAGTCGGTCGGTGAACACAGCTGGGGTTATCGCGCGGATGAGGATTATTTCTCCGCACGGCATCTGATGGAATCCATTGATAAGATCATGGCAATGGGCGGCAGTTATCTGCTCAATGTCGGTCCGATGGCAGACGGTACGATTCCAGAACGGTCGGAACATCTGCTGCGCCGCATCGGTACGTGGTATAACCGCACACAAATCGCCCTTGAAAACACCGTACCCGCCGCGCGTACCTATTCCCTTTCCGGTGGAATGCCGCATATCGCCGTGGAAAAGAACGGCGTGACTTATTTCCATTTCTATCGGGGACTGAACAGCACCGCCGTGACATTTTTGGATGACGACATCCCGACACCGTGCCGCGCC
Organism: Eubacteriales bacterium; assembly: GCA_045637265.1. Taxonomy (GTDB): domain Bacteria; phylum Bacillota; class Clostridia; order Oscillospirales; family CAG-272; genus RGIG3925. The sequence goes on from JAZTZC010000113.1 coordinate 1,440, forward strand.
GTCCTGCTCAATTCCGGGGAGGCGCTTCCCGTTCGTTACGGAACACTGCCGTCGAAGGTCGATGCAGATACCGTTGCGCGCAAACAATATTACTCCATCCGTGAGATTCCCGTGGACGAGTACCCGGCAGAACCGCTTGTCATTGCGGTCGAATGGGCATAAATACAAAGAACGCAGATACAGGACATCGTAATCCTTGTATCTGCGTTTGTCATTGTTATCGTTTCATTCTTGCCAGCATTTTGATGCCGATTCGCAGTGCGTCACAAAGCGCAATCAGCTCGTCTTCCGTATTCTGTGCACACAGGCTGATGCGCAGGGTCGTGTCTGCCTCTGCCTCGGTAAGACCGAAACACAGAAGCGCACTTGAAATCCGTCCGCTCTGAGCAGAACACGCAGAACCCGAGGATACGGCAATGCCTTTTCCGGATAAGAAATTCAGCATCGTTTCACTTTTGATCTTCGGCATACGCAGAGATACGATATGCGGTGCGCGTTCCGTTGACTGCGGCAGATTGACCGCGATGTTTGAGAGAATCGGGTCGTCTGCAAGCATCGCGGGGAGCTTGTCGCGCAGGGATATCATTGCGGCAATATCCTGCTCAAGTGTCGATGCACCGATTGCCGCCGCCGCACCGAAGCCTGCGATTCCCACAAGATTTTCTGTACCGGAGCGGAATCCAAACTCCTGTCCGCCGCCGAAGATGATCGGCGAAACGGCACGGCGCTTGATCATGTAGGGAGATATATAGAGTGCGCCCACACCTTTGGGACCGTGAATCTTATGTGCCGAAACCGTCACAAGATCGGCGCCGAGTGAGGTCGGTGTAAAGGGAAGCTTCAGAAATCCCTGTACCGCATCGGTATGAACGATACAGTCAGGATTGACACTTTTCGCATAGTCGGAAATGGCGCGGATGTCATTGACGGCACCCGTTTCGTTGTTGACCAGCATCACCGTGACAAGGAACGTATCGCGCGTCATTTCGCGGCGGAACTGCTCCATGTCAAATACGCCGTGTTTTGTGGAAATATAGGATGCACGGAAGCCCTCTGTCTCCAACGCCTCGACCGTGCGCAGAACTGCGGGATGCTCAGAATCCGAGGTGATGATCTTGCCGCCGGCCAGAGCTTTCTTTGCATGTGCTGTGCCGGTGATGGCCAGGTTGTCCGCTTCCGTTCCCGACGCGGTAAAGATCAGATTTTCATCCTTTCCGCCGCGGACACCGAGGGATGAGAGAACCTGTTCCCGTGCCTTTTTCAGAACGGCATGAGCCGATGTTCCCATCGAATGGCGCGAGGACGGATTGCCCCATGTTTCGTCCATCACAGACAGCATCGCCTGCCGTGCCGCAGGACAAAGTGCGGTTGTTGCGCTGTTGTCAAAATAAATCGTCTGTATCATCGGTGTTATCAGCGGAAATACAGATGGGAGAGGATTTCGTTGACATCCTCAAGATTGGATTCATAGCTTTCTGCCGTGGAGGTATAGGTGATGATATACATCGTTGCGCCGCGCAGGCAGAGCACCTGCATCCACTGGTACTTGACACCGCCGACCGTTGCGGTATAACGGTACTTCAGACCGTCTGTATGGCGGGTCGTATCCTCATAAGCCGAGCCGACAACGACATCGGACGGTTCTGCATCGACCATTGCAAAGTCAGCAAAGGTTGCCGCAAATTCTTCTGCGAACATGTCCCAATACGCTTCAATGGAGGTAAGCTCTGCCGTCAGTTCATTTGCCGTTACGGTGACAGAGGAGCGTGCGGTATCCTCGACATAGGCGCTGGTCATACCGACGGTGGTTTCCACAAGCCAGTTTGACGGAACAATCAGATCGTAGTCGCCAGCCTCACCGGCAATTGCCTGCATATCGGACGGAATCGTAATGCCTGCTTCCGTGACAGACGGGGAACAGGAAATGACGGACAGGGTGAGCATCATACAAGCAAGAATCAAAGAAAGAAGTTTGGTCAGTTTCATTGTTGTTCATTTTCCTTTATAATAAAATGATATGGTAACATATATTGTACCGCGTTTTTGTCCCGATTTCAATGGGGATTTGTAAATTTTTATCGGCATCCCCAAAGATTATCAGATACAACGGTAATGGATTATCACAGCACCACAACACCGAATCGATTTTCCATCATCTGCCGCAGAAGCGCGTTTTCCGGCTTTTGCAGCAGGGGATCAAACGCGGCAATTTCATCGGCGGCGGAAAAAGCATTGCGCAGAAATTCCATATCGTCACAGAACGACGCAATGGCAAAGCGCAGTCCTCCCGACTGGCGGACATCGTATGACACGCCGCCCGGATTTGCCGCAAAGAAGTCACCGGGACCGCGCAGCTCAAGGTCTTTTTCGGCAATTTCATAGCCGTTGTTCGTTTTACACATGATTTCCAGACGCTGTTTAGCCGTCTCTCCTTTGTTGTCGGAGACAAGGATGCACCATGATTTGTCACGACCTCGCCCGACACGACCGCGCAGCTGATGCAGCTGGGACAGTCCGAAGTATTCCGCGTTTTCAACAACCATCAAGGTCGCCGTCGGCACGTTGACACCAACCTCAATGACTGTAGTCGATACTAAAATCAGAAGCTCACCCGTGGAAAACCGATGCATGATCGCATCCTTTTCCGCAGGCTTCATCTTTCCGTGCAGGAATCCGACGGGCAGATCGGGGAAGACCTCCTCGGCAAGCGTTTTGGCATAGGCAACGGCGGCTTTCATCGTCGGACGGTCATCGACAACCGTCTCCCCGCCAAGTCCCTCGCCGTCTTCTTCCGCTTCATCGATGGCAGGACAGACAATATAAACCTGATGTCCTTCCTCTACCTGTTTTCGGATAAAGCCGTTGAGCCGCTCGCGGTAGGATTCATCCACGGCGAAGGTTGAAACCTTTTGTCTGCCGGGCGGCATTTCGTCGAGCACCGACATTTCGAGATCCCCGAACAGCATCAGAGCCATCGTACGCGGAATCGGCGTTGCGGACATGATGAGCGTGTGGACGTTTTCCGCCTTTTTGGCAAGTGCGGCACGCTGCCCGACGCCGAAGCGGTGCTGCTCGTCCGTGATGACAAGTCCGCAGTTTGCAAAGACAACATTGTCCTCAAGCAAGGCATGAGTACCAATGACAAGCGGAAGCGTTCCGTCCGCAAGACGCGCCTTGATTGCGGTCTTTTCCTTTGCTTTTGTACTGCCGACAAGTAGGGCGCAATCATAGCCGAGCGTCTCAAACAACGGTGCCAAATCTTCATAGTGCTGGGTCGCCAGAATTTCCGTCGGTGCCATGAGTGCCGCCTGATAGCCGTTTTTGAGCGCGATATACAGCGCCGCGGCGGCACAGACGGTCTTGCCCGAGCCGACATCTCCCGACAGAAGCCGGTTCATCGGAGAGGGCTTTTCCGTCATATCATGCAGAAACTCGCCGATCGAACGCTGCTGTGCGCCCGTCAAATCATACGGAAGTGCCGCATAAAACGGGGTCATATCGGGAGATGTCATCGGGATTGCCCGGCGCATCTCCTTCTGACTTTTGCGCAGACGCAGACCGAGTGCAAACAATAAAAGCTCCTCAAAGATCAGACGTTTGCGGGCGGCATCGAGGACGGCTTCATTTTCGGGAATATGGATATTGACTGCTGCATACCGTCTGCCGCAGAGATTGTGTTCTGTGAGGACCGATGTCGGCAGGGGATCGGGAATGTCCAGATCAGGCGGATAGACAACCGCCAGCGCACGTTCGACCGACTGCGCGATCAGCTTCTGTGTCAGTCCTGCCGTCACGCGGTAGATCGGATAAATCGACGGAAGAGAAGAACCGTCGCCGGGGTCAGACGCGCCGAGCATTTCGTGCTTGGGCGAGGTCATGGACAGTCTGCCGCCTGTGGTTTTCTCACACCGTCCGAAAAAGCGGTATGTTGAACCGACGGCAAATGCATCGCGCAGATACGGCTGATTGAAATAGGTGATCTGCACCGTCCCCGTCTCGTCAAACGCAGTAAAGCGGGTCAGCACCATGCCGCGGCGGATCGTTGTGACCTTCGGTTGTGTCCCGACGGTCAGAAGCAGAGAAACAGGCTCTCCGTGACCGCATCCGTCAGACAATGCATCCGCGACGGTTGTCATCTTTCCGCGGATTTCGTAGGTGCGCGGATAATGACGGCACAAATCGGAAAGCGTCTCAATACCGAGCTTTGCAAACAAGGCACCGCGCGTTTCGGAAATACCGGGAAGGGCGGTGATGGGACTCTCGGGCGTCAGATTCGTCGGCTTTTTTGGCGGCATGGGTTCACCTCACTTTCGAATTTTTGTTCTGTTTATATTATAACATATCTGACAGCGAAAAGTCAAGTACGAACGCGGATTCCACATAGTTTCTTGCTGTGACGGTGTGTTTTTTATTGACATTTCCCGTCATATTTGCTATAATGGTTTCATCAATCATAATAAGGAGCGTATCTGTATGAATCCTAATGTTACCTACTTCAAAGAAGCCGGCTACGGCATGATGATGCACTTCGGTCTTTATTCCCTTTTGTCCGGCGAATACAAAGGCAAGCCGTCCTCTGCCTATGCCGAATGGATCGGCGCCTATCACGCCATTCCGATTGCGGAATACGAAAAGTTAGCCTCCGTTTTCAATCCGATTTACTTCGATGCGGAAGAAATTGTCTGTCTTGCAAAGGAAGTCGGCATGAAGTATCTCGTTGTTACGACCAAGCACCACGACGGATTTGCGCTGTTTCGCTCAAAGGTCGATCCGTATAATGTTTATGACGCAACACCGTGCAAGCGCGACCTGATCGGCGAGCTTGCCGCGGCTTGTCAGAAGCACGGTCTAAAGCTCGGATTCTACTATTCCCAGGACCTTGACTGGCACGAATACCACGGCGGTGGCTATCTGTCGCGCCACATTCCGTGCTCCGGTGTGTCGTGGGACAACAGCTGGGACTTTCCGTCCGTTGATGACAAGGATTTCTCCATCTGCTTTGAAAAGAAGATTCTGCCGCAGATCGAGGAAATCATGACAAATTACGGCGATGTCTTCCTTGCGTGGTTTGATGTTCCGATGACCATCAATGCGGAGCAATCCCGCCGCATCTACGACACGGTCAAGCGTCTGCAGCCGAACTGTCTGATCAATTCGCGGCTGGGCAACGGCGCATATGACTATGTTTCCCTCGGCGACAATGAAATCCCCGCAAGCCGTGAAGAGTGGGAACGTCTTTCCAAGGTCGATCCCGACTCCATCAACTATCAGGATATCGGCGGCTTCAAACCCTGCAAGCACGGTCTATATGAATCCGCCTGCACGCTCAACCATTCGTGGGGATTCAACTATCGGGATCACAACTGGATTGCTCCCGAGACACTTGCCGCAAACCGTGCGCGTCTGAACGACCTTGGCATCAATTATCTTGTCAATGTCGGTCCCGATGGGCTCGGCAGAATTCCCGGTCCTTCGATCGAAGTGCTTCGCCAAGCGGCTGAGCTGTACTCCAATCGCTGAATTTTACGCAAAAGGACATCCTTGCTATGAAGATAACAAAACGCGATCTGCCCTACGAAAAGGTCATTGCCATCAAGCCGCCCAAGCACAAAAAGCCCGGTCGTCCGAGCCGTTTCCTGCACGGTCTGATTCGTGTTCTGTCCATTCCGGAGCTTCTGGAAACAAAATTTGCTGTCAACAAAATCGGTATGGAACGCCTTTCCAAAAAAGAGCCGTGTTTGATTCTGATGAATCATTCGTGCTTTCTCGATATGAAAATTGCATCGGCGTGTCTGTTCCCGCGTCCGTATCATATCGTCGCCACATCCGACAGCTTCATCGGTCTGAATCTCGTCATGCGCGGCATTGGTTGTATCCCGACAACGAAATTCGTCACCGACATGACGCTGGTGCGTGATCTGCTCCACACCGTCAAAAACCGCCGTGAATCGGTTCTGATGTATCCAGAGGCAAGCTATTCCTTTGACGGCACTGCGACAACACTCCCGGATTCGCTCGGCAGTCTTGTCAAAATGCTCGGTGTTCCCGTTGTCATGATCCGTACCTACGGTGCTTTCACCCGCACACCGCTTTACAATAATCTCCGTGCACGCAAGGTACGTGTTACTGCCGACATGGAGTACCTGTTTTCACCTGAAGATACCAAAACAAAATCAGCCGAGGAGCTGATGGCAGTACTGAACGACCGCTTCTCCTTTGACAACTTTGCATGGCAGCGCGACAACGGTATTGTCATCGACCATCCTGAGCGCGCAGACGGACTGAACCGTGTGCTGTACAAGTGCCCGCACTGTCTGTCCGAGAACGGTATGCAGGCGGAAGGTATTCATATCACTTGTACCGCGTGCGGAAAATCCTACACACTCCGTGAGGACGGACAAATGGAAGCTTCTGACGGAAATACCGAATTTCCGCATATTCCCGATTGGTACGCATGGGAGCGCTCCTGCGTCAGAGAAGAACTGGAAGCGGGAACATACTGTCTTGATATTCCCGTGGAAATTCGTATGCAGGTCGATATGCGCGCCGTCTATCGCGTCGGTGAGGGCAGACTGCATCACGACACCGAGGGATTTCACCTGACGGGATGTTCCGATAAAGACGGTATCCCGCAGCTGGACTACCGACAGAAGCCGCTTGCGTCTTACAGTCTGTATTCCGATTATTACTGGTATGAAATCGGTGATATGGTTTGCATCGGCGATACCAAAACGCTGTACTACTGCTTCCCGCAGATCGATCACGATGTCGTTGCCAAAACGCGCCTCGCCGCAGAGGAGTTATACGATATGGTACGCAAACAGAAGGAATCTGCACGCAGAGAGCGCAAAAACGCCAAAACAACCGAATAACAACAAAAACTGCCGCATTCCCCAAACATGAGGAGATGCGGCAGAACTTTTTCAGATTTTTGCGATTTCGTAGGGCGTCGTCTGGTAAACGTAGTAGTTGAGCCAGTTGGAGAACAACAGATTTGCATGACCGCGCCATGTGACTCTCGGCGGCTTGGTGTCGTCGTCGTTCGGATAGTAGTTTTTCGGAACTTCGATCGGCAGACCTGCGTTCTTGTCGCGCAGATATTCGCGTTCCAGCGTGTCGGCATCGTACTCGGAGTGACCGGTGATATAGATCTGGCGGTGCTTGGCGCTTTCCACGGCGTAAACACCGGCCTCCTCGGAGGAAGCGATGATGGTCAGCGCATCGACCTCTTCAATGTCTTCACGGTTGATCGTCGTATGGCGGCTGTGCGGTGCATAGAAGATATCGTCAAAACCGCGCATCAGCGTGTTGTCCTGTGTTTCCACGGTATGCGGGAAGACACCGAACATCTTTTGGTCGAGCGGGTATTTTTTGATTCCGTAGTGATGGTAAAGTCCCGCCTGTGCACCCCAGCAGATGTGAAGCGTACTGTGGACGTTCTTTTTGCTCCAGTCCATGATTTCGCAGAGCTCGTCCCAGTATTCCACTTCCTCAAATTCCATCTTTTCGACGGGCGCACCTGTGATAATCATACCGTCAAATTTCTGATCGCGGATTTCATCAAAGGTTTTATAGAACATCAGAAGATGCTCGGCGGAGGTGTTTTTGGACTGATGCGTTGCCGTCTGCAGAAGTGTCAGCTCGACTTGCAGCGGCGAGTTGCCCAAGAGTCTGGAAAACTGCGTTTCCGTGACGATCTTGGTCGGCATCAGATTCAGTAAGACAATGCGAAGCGGACGGATGTCCTGCGTCATGGCACGCTTCTCGGTCATGACGAAGATTTTTTCCGAGGCAAGCGTCCGTACGGCAGGCAGTTCGTTTGGTATTTTGATCGGCATGGGATGTCGATTCCTTTCTGTTATGGGGATTGGGGGAGAAGTGATTCAATAACGGAGAAGACAGTGATGGCTCGATCGAGAAAACCTTCCCTCGGGCGAAGGCGGATTTCGGTGAAAATGCGATAGCATTTTTATCGAAAAACGGATGAGGGTCGTTGATATGAAAGTTACAATGGAAAACCCTCATCCGTCACGCTTCGCGCGACACCTTCCCCCAGGGGAAGGTTTTGGTGCGTGCGTACATCATCTTATCGGTCAACCATATCCGTCATCAAACCGTACATTGACAACATCATCAGATCTGTGCAAGTGCCTGCTCAATATCGGCGATCAGGTCCTCGGCAGATTCCAAACCGCAGGAGAGGCGTACAAGGTCAGCGGAAACACCGGCGGCGAGCAGCTCGGCATCGGACATCTGACGATGTGTCGTGGAAGCCGGGTGCAGACAGCAGGTACGCGCATCGGCAACGTGCGTTTCAATTGCCGCGATCTGCAGATGACCCATGAAGTCTTCAGCTGCCTGTCTGCCGCCCTTGACGCCGAAGCTGATGACGCCGCAGGTGCCGCCCGGCATGTACTTCTTTGCAAGTTCATGGTATTTGCAGGACTCCAGCGACGGATGGTTGACCCATGCGATCTTTTCGTGGGATTCGAGGTACTTTGCAACAGCGGCGGCGTTGGCACAGTGGCGCTCCATGCGGACATGCAGGGATTCGAGCCCCATATTGAGCAGGAATGCGCTCTGCGGTGACTGTACAGAACCGAAGTCACGCATCAGCTGTGCGGTCGCCTTGGTGATGAATGCGCCTTCGCGGCCGAAGCGTTCTGCATAGGTGACACCGTGATAGCTGTCGTCGGGCGTGGTCAGACCGGGGAACTTGTCGGCATGTGCCATCCAGTCAAAGTTGCCGGAGTCAACGATGCATCCACCAACGGCAGCACCGTGACCGTCCATGTACTTGGTCGTGGAATGGGTGACGATGTCAGCACCCCATTCAAACGGACGGCAGTTGACGGGCGTTGCAAAGGTGTTGTCGATGATCAGCGGAACACCGTGTGCATGCGCCGCGTTTGCGAACTTTTCGATGTCAAGCACGGTCAGCGCGGGATTGGCGATTGTTTCACCAAAGACTGCCTTGGTGTTCGGGCGGAAAGCTGCTTCCAGCTCTTCCTCGGTACAGTCGGGATTGACGAACGTGAAGTCAATGCCCATACGCTTCATCGTAACCGCAAACAGATTATAAGTACCGCCGTAGATTGCCGCGGAGGAAACGATATGATCGCCCGCGGAGGCGATGTTGAATACCGCATAGAAGGAAGCCGCCTGACCGGATGAGGTCAGCATGGCAGCCGTACCGCCTTCCATTTCGCAGATCTTTGCCGCGACGGTATCGCAGGTCGGATTCTGCAGACGGGAGTAGAAGTAGCCCGATGCTTCCAGGTCAAACAGCTTGCCCATTTCGGTGCCGGATGCATACTTGAAGGTCGTGGACTGAATAATCGGAATCTGTCTGGGTTCACCGTTGCCGGGAGTGTAACCGCCCTGCACGCATTTTGTTTCGATTCTGTAATTCTTTTTCATGGTTTATCGTATATCCTTTCGTTGATTTCCCTGTAGGTATTCGGTCACGCCGGAAGAAATAAAAAAGCCGTCTCAAGCAAACCGTCAGGAGCAATCCGTTCCTGCTGTTTTTTGAGACGGGAGACTTCCTCACCCGCGGTACCACTCAAATTGCAGACGCATGACACGCCCGCCGCTCTTTTTTCGGGTTCTTTCCAAACCCTGTGCCTTTACGCGGCCAAACGGATGAGCCTAACCGCCATCCACGTTCGCAGATGCCGTCTCGACACATCGGCTCAGAAGCCATAGACCATCGCACAAATCCGCACACGGCTCACACCAACCGCCGTCTCTCTGTCGGGAAAATCCCTGCATTTCCGATACGTGTCCTCTTCGTCACAGCCATTAAATTGAGCATTATTATACATTATTTTTTTGAAAATGTCAAGAGAAAAGTTGTAAATTCGGCATGGATATCCTGTGTTTTCCGACCATTTCGCAAAAAAGATGTTGACATTTCCAAAATACAGGAGTATACTGAATATAAATACAGGAAATATATATAGTTTTCATTTCAGAAGATTAAAAGGAGAATTTTCATGATGTTACGAAAACTGTGCAGCCTGATTCTCTGTCTGGCGTTGATGATCGGTATGAGCATCCCGGTTTCTGCGGCAGCCGGACAAAAAATTACCGTCGATCCGATCAATATTATGGTCGGCGGCAAGGAATTTCTGCCGACAGATGCCAATGGCGACAATGTCCCGGTATTTGCGTATAACGGCACGACCTACGCGCCGCTCCGTGCGCTCGCCGAGGCATATGGACTGACCGTTGGCTATAATGCCGAGCGGAATCTCGCAACGGTTGACGGCACACCGTCCGGCAATTTTGCGGGTACAAAGGGAACAAAACAGGTGCTTTCTAAGCGCACGGTGCTCTCCGTCACGCCAATCAATATTGAGGTCGGCGGTACTGTATTTGAGCCGAAGGATGCCACAGGTAAGTCTGTTTCGGTATTTGCGTATAACGGCACGACCTATGCACCTTTGCGTGCACTTGCCGAAGCATACGGACTTACGGTAGGTTATGACAGTGAAAAACAACTTGCAACGGTTACTTTTGAAAAAGCAGCAACCGTTGCTGTACCGCTTACCGCCGAGAAAGATGCCGCGCTTCACGCTGATCTGCAGTCGAGAATCGATGAAATTCTGAACACCGAAACGGAGATTGTCCATTCCGATACCTACATTCCCGGCAAGACCTATACAGGGACTGCGTATTATGTTTCCAATGATGGTAACGATAATAATGACGGACTAACACCGGAAACTGCATGGCGAACTTTGAATAAAGTAGCTCGTGCATCCGGTGCATGGGACGCAGCCGGTATTATGCAGGCAGGAGATGTTGTATTCTTCCACAGAGGTGATATATTTAGAATCGACAGCGAACACGGCTTCTCTGTTGGTTCCGATGGCATCACACTATCTGCATATGGAGATGGTGCCAAGCCCATCATCACAGGATCATCTGAAAATGGTTCCGGCGCAGAAAAGTGGGAGTTGGTCTTTGAGGATTTTTCCGGTACGAAAATATGGAAATACTATCGGAATATGCGGGACGTGAGTATGATCGTCTTAAACGACGGTGAAGTAATCACCACTCGGGTCTATGAATACTATGATGGCAACGGCTATATCTCATGCGAGGCAAACGGATGGTATCAGCATGAGGATGTGGGCATGACCCTCATGGAAACTCTGCTTCCGTTGGATGAAACTATGACAGAGAATTTGTCCATTATCAGCCGACCCACACGGAGTGACCCGGAAGGCAATTACGGCGAATGTGGAATCGGTCCGTTATATCTGAGATGTGATGAAGGCAATCCGGGCGATCTGTATTCCTCCATTGAATTTTCCGAATATTATTTACTGGGAAATGTTTGGCTGGATGCTTGTAATACTGTTTTTGATAATATCAGTTTTCAATGCAATGGAACGTCATTTTTTAAGAGTGGAAGATCTTGGAAAGAAATCATAGGCACGCAAATACAGAACTGTGAGTTTGCATATGGCGGTGGCAGTGTCACAAATTACATAGCTACCGAATCCGGTTTAACCATTGTTGGTGTTATGGGCGACGGTATTTATAATATTGTTCGGAATACTACCATTGAGAATAATTACTTCCATAACAGCAAATTACCAGCAATTACCTACGAGGGAGACAACTTTGATGACAAGGACGTTGTGGATGGATATTTCTATTTCCGAAACAATGTATGTGTCAACACCATGGGACTCCGTCTGGACAGCACGGCTGTAGCACTGCAGTATTTGTACTCTGTGATAATCCGTGGAAATCAAATTTGGAATACAGGACACATGGATAGCAGCAAATATACATACTCCGAGGGTTCCATAGTGATCTGGCCGAATCACTACGGTGAGTGTATCATCGAGGATAATATCATTTATGGCACCGAAAATGGCTACGAATCCAACGGATTGTTGAATGTCTGGTTCTACCCTGAGCAAAGCAATACCATTCCCAAAATTCGCAGCAACATTTATGTTCAGTATGCTGACAGATTGTTCGGTTACTTCTCAATGTGGGAAGAACGAGATTGGTATATAAATGACCCGAAATTGATTACCAAAGCAGCAGAATTGCTCGGTGATACCACATCCGAATTCTATGTAATCAAATAACACAAACAGCGTACTGTCCTCACAGAATCACCTTCTGCAAGCGGGCAGTACGCTTCTTTTTGCGGCACCATTTCTGCCGCATCACATCTCGTCATCTGCGGTGCTCCGTCCCACCTGCAAAAGACACATGACAACCACACCAACTGTACCGCCGATCCATAATCCGAGAAAAAAAGAGAGCATCGCCATACCTCCGTATCTGTTTCTATCGGAAGTATGTGCCGATGCTCTCGGTGTTATTCAATCATTATCAGAATTCAGCCAGACCCTTGGTACGCGGGAATGCTTCTACGTCACGGATGTTGGAAACACCGGTGATGTACATAATCAGACGCTCAAAGCCCAGACCGAAGCCGGCATGATGGGTTCCGCCGTACTTGCGCAGTTCGGTGTACCACCAGTAGTCCTCGGGATTGAGGTTGAATTTCGCCATAGCGCGTTCCAGATAGTCCAGACGCTCTTCGCGCTGGGAGCCGCCGATCAACTCGCCGACGCCGGGAACGAGCATGTCCATTGCAGCGACAGTCTTGCCGTCGTCGTTTAAGCGCATATAGAATGCCTTGATTTCTGCCGGATAGTCGGTAACGAAAACAGGCTTGCCGAAGATCACTTCGGTCAGATAGCGTTCGTGCTCGGTCTGCAGGTCGATACCCCACTCGACAGGATAATCAAATTCCTTGCCGGAGTTCTTGAGCAGCTCAACGGCTTCGGTATAGGTAACATGACCGAATTCGCTGTTGACAAGTGCAGTCAGACGCTCGATTAGTCCCTTGTCCACAAAGCTGTTGAAGAATTCCATTTCAGCCGCACATTCTTCCATGACATAGCGGATAACATACTTGATCATGTCCTCTGCCAGTTCCATATCGTCGTGAAGATCGGCAAACGCGATTTCCGGCTCCATCATCCAGAATTCGGATGCATGGCGCTGGGTATTGGAGTTCTCCGCACGGAAGGTCGGACCGAAGGTATAAATGTTTGCGTAAGCCATGGCAAAGGTTTCCGCTTCCAGCTGACCGGAAACAGTCAGGTTGGTGGACTTGCCGAAGAAGTCCTGGGACCAGTCAACGGAGCCGTCCTCACAGCGGGGCGGATTGTTCATG
>JAZTZC010000114.1:0-3940 GCA_045637265.1 Eubacteriales bacterium
GCCGCCGTCATCCCCGATGATTGGACGTTTGCCGATGCAAAAGCTCTGATAGATTCGATGGACGACGACGGGATGCTGTTCTTTGTCCGCGGTGAGGACGGCATGGCACTGCTCAAAACGCTCCTGCCGCCGACCGTCACGGGATTGTTTACAGATGGCAAAACCGACCGCGCATCCCTCTCCGCCCTGCTCTCCTTCTGCCGGGAGTATCCGACCGCGGACACAACGCTTTCCGCAGACGACAGAGCGGCTATGCTGAAAAGCGGCAAAATCCTCTCAACGCTCAAATCCTATCTTGGCAATCCCTATCATTACCTTGACACAAAATACGAAATCGGCGACGGCACTGCACCCGTCTATGTCGGTTTCCCCTCCGCTGACGGTAACGGTTCGGCAATCAACATGCGCCGTGGATTTGCCATCACGAAAGCCGCCGCGGAGCATGAGCTTGCCTCGCGCGGTGCATGGGCATTTGTCCGCTATGTCCTCGAAAACCACAGCTTCGACAATCAGGGAAGCCGCGCATCTGATTTCTGTTCCGCAAAAGCATCCCTTGAGTGCCTGTTTGACAGTGCCGACGATGTTTTCTGTATACACTTTGACGAAGCCCGCGGGCAACTTGCCTACTACGGCGCATACGCTCATACGCACAAGGAAAACGAACCTGCACCGACCGTCGTTTCCTTTGACGATGATGACCGCACGGCAATGGATCGCCTCCTCTCCGGCATCACCGTCCGCGCCGATGCCTATCCCGTTGTCACATCCATTATTTATGAGGAAGCCTCCGCTTATTTTGCGGGAGCAAAGACGCTTGAGGAAACCGTCGGTATCATCGCATCGAGAGCCGAGCTTTATTTTGCCGAGAAAAATTGAAAGAAACAATCCCAAGCAGTTGTAGGGACAGTCGGGGACGACTGTCCCCATGTATTGTCATTTACGCAATTTTGATGACGTTTCTGTAAACACGTTGGGCGGGGGCTTGCTCCCGCCGTACATGAATCTTTGATGATGTTTTTGATAGACGAACACAGAATATAAATCGGATTTGAATATATCCGTTATCCATTTGATATTCCACGTGGTTTTTCTGTCAAGAACAGGATCAAGGTCTGATGTACGGCGGGAGACAAGCCCCCGCCCTACGGTCATAGTGAAGCGCCTGCGTCACCCGCTGCCATCATCTAAGCCTGAATCAGACAGCAATACCACCATGCGGAGTATGGGACACGCCTGCGAAAATTCCTAATTTCTAATTCCTAATTTCTAATTTCTAATTTCTAATTTCTAATTCCTTATTTCTCATTCCCATTTTCAGTTTCTGATCTCTCCCATAATCCGATTGGAAATGATCCGATAATTGTTCCAGTTCATGTGCAAATGGCAGGAATTGGTGAGAATCGCAATGGAGATTTCATAAGTCGGGTCAACCATCAGCATGCATCCGGAATAGCCCGTATGTCCGCAAGCCTCGGGGGAACAGAAGTCGCCGAAGAAGCCGTAGCGGTCGTGGTTGCCCTTCATCCACATCGCGGGTGTGCGGATAAACTTGCCCTCGGTACATTCGCTGAACAGATAATGTGCCTGCCACTGGGTAAAGACCGGATTTTCGCGTCCGTGATACGCATCGTTGAGCAGATTGCCGAACTTGAGCAGATCGGATGCGGTCGTGTAAAGACCGGAGTCACCCGTCGGACGGCGGCACCAGTCGGTTTCGTAGGTGTCGGTGTCGCGGTTGTACGGCAGAATCGTGTTTTCGGGCGATACCTTGTGCATATCAAACGTCGAGTCGTTCATGCCGATCGGGTCAAACAGCACCTTGCGCGCAAACGATTCGTAATCCATACCCGTGACGCGCTCGATGATCGCCATGACGAGCGTATAGCCGAGCGAGAAATAGCGGCTCTCCGTACCCGGTGCATATTCGCGTACGGCATTTTTGCAGATCAGCGCAACGTATTCATCGGTCGTCAACTCAAAGTGCGGACGCGGAATGTTCTCGATGAACGAGGAATAGCCCGTCGAGTGGCAGAGCAGCTGCATGATGTCGTTGTCCTCATACGGATACTCGGGCAGAAACTTCTTGACGCGATCCCAAACGGTCAGCTTTCCCGTCTCCAGCGCCTTTGCAAACAGTGCACCCGTGATGATCTTGGATACCGATCCGATGTTGTGACGGATTTCTGCGTTGTAACCGGCATACAAAGGATCGTTTTTCCGTGCGGCAGTGCCGGCATAAACCGTCTCACCCTTGTACGATGCCGCCACGGAAATACACGGTGTCAGCTCCTCGTCTACCAGCGACTGTAAATATGCGGTCATACCGTCCTTGTTGTGAAAATTCATATTCGTCTCTCCTCTCAGGCAAGAATTGTTTTCGTTACCAATATTATACGGTGAAATTTCGTCCGCGTCAAGTTTTTTTGCAAAAAAAGATTGCAAATTGAGAAAAACATGATATAATATGAGTAGATAAATATCTTTCAGAATCACGACCCTCATCCGTCACGCTTCGCGCGACACCTTCCCCCAAGGGAAGGTCAATTCCGTGCGAACCATCACCTTATCTGTCAACCATAACCACCATAATATCTTTCCGTTGACAGCTTTTACCCTCACCGCGAACGACTCGTACTCCAACTATGCCGCCAATTCAACTTCTCATTTCTCATTTCTAATTTCTCATTCCCACCCCCTCACGAAAGGTTACCGATATGATCAAACCAAGAAACTATCAGGAACTTCACAAGGACTTTTTACAGCCGCCAAACCACTACCGCCCGATTCCGTTTGTGCGCATCGACGGGGACTTCGCCGACGAGAGCCGACTCATCGACGTCCTCTTTGACTTAAAACGCGCAGGCTACGGCGGTATCGCACCCGTTCCCGTCGCCGATCCGCGCAAGACTGCAACGCCGACCACACCCGCACCGGGCACCGATGACTACTGGCGTGCGTACGAAAAGCTGCTGGAGCGCGCGCGCAGTCTTGATATGCAGGTCGTCTACTACGACGATATCGACAATCCGTCCGGCAAATACGGCGGCAAGGTACTCGAGCAGTACCCTGAAGCACGCTCCCATATCCTTGTCATGCGCGAATACGAATGTACCGAGGGTGAGGTCACCCGCAGAACGCTGGACACAAACGGCGTAACAATGTCGCTGGTCGCGTATGAGCTGGATTCCGGTGAGATCATCGATCTGCGCGGTGAGGTCATGGGCGATATGCTCGTCTGGGATACGCCCGACGGCAACTGGAACATTCTGCAGTTTATCTGCCGGGAGAACACCGAATCCAAGTTTGTCAACTTCCTCAACTATGACGCATCGATGCGCTTTGTCGAGATGAGCTACAAGTCGTTTACCGATCGCTTCCTCTCCTATCTCGGTTCCGTTGTCCATATGACCGTCTACGACGATATCCAGTACATCGCGCAGAACCGCCGTATGTGGACACCCGATTTCAATGCGTATTTTGAGCGCGAGTTCGGCTTTGACCCGGCACCGATCTATCCGGCACTCTACTATGATGTCGGCGAGAAGACCGAGTATTACACGACACTGTTGATGCGCTGCCGTGCAAAGATGTTCGCCGACGGCTTCTTCCGTGCCGTCTCCAATTTCACCTCGAAGTTCGGGCTGATGTGTGCCGGCAGCATCTCCGAGTCCAAGACCGCCGCCTGCTCCAATCTGACGGGCGACGCGATGGAGGTGCACAAGTACGCCGCCATCCCCGGCACCGATATGCATCACTCCTATATGTATGGTCTCAACGGCATCAAGCTCACCGCCTCCGCCGCATACAACTTTGAAAAGGAATACGTCGCCTGCGAGCTTTACAACCGCTATTCGGAGCTTGACCCGACCATCCTCTACAAGGAAGCGATGAACAGCTTCGTGCGCGGTGCCAATGTCCTGATGCCCAGCGTCATGCAGTG
>JAZTZC010000115.1:0-3381 GCA_045637265.1 Eubacteriales bacterium
AGAGCTGCCGTCGCATCGCTCGGCATGCGTCAGTCTCCTCTTGGTGACAGAGAAACCGAACCCACCTAAGGACCATCCGGCATACAGCTTCTCTTAAACTGCTGCGAGAAAAACCGTTTGAAGAAATTAGCGGCTGCCTTACGCACTTCTTCCGAAGTCAGTTCGGGATATGCCTTCAGAGCATATGCAGCCGTCCTGGAAGGTTCAAAACCATACCTTAAAGTATAGAACAAAAAGAAATCATTCAGATCATACTTGCCGATCTTTTCTTCGGTCATCTGCGCGATCTCTCCGTCATGGTTCGGCGTAAGTTCCGGTGTGACAGGCGTATCGCAGATTGACTCCAGAGTTTTCCTGAGTTCCTCACTACTGCACATCGCGGCATATGCACTGCAGACAAAACGTACCAGTGTCTTCGGGACGGATGCATTCACGGCATACATAGACATATGGTCACCGTTATAAGTACACCATCCAAGGGCCAGTTCCGACAGATCTCCTGTTCCTACTACCAGTGCATTTTTCATGTTTGCGGCATCCATCAGAAGATATGTCCGCATCCGTGCCTGGGCGTTCTCATAGGCAATATCGCCTTCGCCCTGATAAGTGAGTTCATGTCCCAGCTGGTAAAGATGAAGCTCAACCCCTTCCCTGATCGGGATTTCATGTGCCTCATCGGCCAATAATTCCATAAGCCTGTTTGCATTGTTGTATGTAAGGCCTGACGTGTTTCCCTGGCTGGGCATGGTATAAGCAATGATCCGGATATCCGGCAGCTGTTTCTTTGCCTCTGCGCAGACCAGAAGGGCAAGTGTCGAATCAAGTCCACCCGATACCCCGATCACAAGATTATATATACCGGTAGCGCGAACCCTCGTGGCAAGACCGTTCGCCTGGATCTGCAGGATCCTGCGGCATCGCATATCCCTTGTACTGTCATTAGAAGGCACAAACGGGTTCCTTGGTACCGAATAATCGTGTTCTTTCAAGATCTGCGCCATCTCATCCATCCCGGCTTCATTAACCCCGGCTGTCTGCATACTCACGGGTACCCTGCGGTAATCCGATACACATAAGTTCCCGAATGTATTCTGGTGCCTTCTGTCATGCATGATGAAGCCAAGGTTGATCAGGGCTTCTTCCACATGTGGATATTGGGGGAAAATGGTTTCCCTAATGACGCTGCCATTCTGTGCGATGACGGTATGACCGGAGAACACGAGATCCGTGCTGCTCTCATGGGTTCCGGCCGAAGCATATATATAAGCGCAGTAACAGGAACCACTCTGCTGTTTTACAAGTTCCCGCCTGTATTCCTGTTTACCGATCAGTTCATCGGAGGCAGACAGATTGGCTATCACGTTTGCTCCGGCCAGTGCGGCATGCGTGCTCGGCTTATCCGGAACCCATAAGTCCTCACACAGCTCGACCCCGAGAACCGCTCCCGTATCGGGATCTTCCGCAATAATGTCCGTGCCGAACGGAACATCCAGGTCCCCGATGCGTACGCTTTTTCTGAAAATCCCTTTTCCCGGTTCAAACCAGCGGCATTCATAGAATTCGGAATAATTCGGGATATATGATTTGGGGATTATTGCCTTCACTTGCCCCTGTGAGAGTACGGCACCGCAGTTATATATGCAGTTATTGTACGGGATCGGAATACCGACGAGAGCAGTTATTCCCTTCCCATGAGTTGTTTCCGCGATCTTTACAAGCGCAGTTTCGGCTTCCCTGAGGAGCAGGTCGCTTTGGAACAGATCCGCACAGGTATATCCTGTCAAAGATAATTCTGGAAAGACGATCAAACCGCAGTTCGCATGCTGATCGATCAATTCTGTTATCTGTCTTGCATTATACGAGATATCTCCGACTTTCAGCATTGGAACTGCTGCCGCAGTTTTAATCAGATTGTTTTTCATGATTGTTTGCTATTCCTTTCGTTGTTCCACAAAAACATTTTACCCATGACCGGCTTCATTTCTTTTTCTCGGACAACCGCTGTTCAAACCGGTTTTTTCTTGTATCTGACGGCACTTTTGTCGGATATCGTCCGTCAAAGCAGGCACTGCAATACTCCATGTTTCCGGACAGATCCTGAAGAGATTTCAGTGGAAGAAAACCGAGGGAATCCACCCCGATCATTTCGGAAATCTCCTGAACAGAATGATGGCAGGAGATCAGGTTCTCCTGAGAATCGATATCCGTCCCATAAAAACAGGGATAGAGGAACTGCGGAGCCGATACCCGCATATGTATTCTATTAGCCCCGGCTTCTTTGAGCAGCGAAACGATGCGTTCACATGTCGTTCCCCGTACAATAGAATCATCGACCAATACAATATCCTTGTTTTTTACTACTTCCTCGACAGCCGACAGTTTGATTTTTACCTGGTCAAATCTGTCCCCGGGGGCAATAAAAGTCCTGCCGATATATTTGTTTTTAATAAGGCCTATGCCATAGGGAATCCCGGTTTCTCTGCTGTAGCCGAGCGCAGCATCAAGCCCGGAATCGGGGACTCCGATGACTACATCTGCATCAGCAGGATGTTCCTGCGCCAGGATCCTTCCCGCAGCAATACGCGCGGCATGTACAGACCTTCCGTCGATCACGGAGTCGGGGCGGGAAAAATAAATATACTCGAAGATGCACAACGTTTTCTTTTTTGTATGACAGTGTTCCCCCCTGGAAACAATTCCGTCCCTGCTGAAAATCAGAATTTCTCCCGGTTCCACATCCCGGATGAATTCTGCACCGACTGCCGATATCGCACAGCTTTCAGAAGCCACAACATACATTCCTTCTTTGGTTTTGCCATAACAAAGCGGTCGGAATCCGTACGGGTCTCTGGCACAGATCAGTTTCTGCGGGGACATCAGTATCAGGGAATAGGCGCCGTCCAGTGTGTTCATTGCCCGGCTGAGTGCTTCCTCAATCGAAGGTGCAGTGAGCCGTTCCTTGGTTACGATATAGGCAATGGTTTCTGTATCGCTGGAAGTATGGAAAATCGCGCCGGAAAGCTCCAGTGCTGAGCGAAGCTCCGCTGCATTGGAAAGATTACCGTTATGCGCAATAGCCATACGTCCTTTCTGATGATTTACCTCAATGGGCTGGCAGTTATTGCGGCTGGTTCCTCCGGTTGTCCCGTATCGTGTATGTGCGACCGCCATTGTACCCTTCGGGAGGGAAGAAATCGTATCCCCGGTAAACACTTCACTTACAAGGCCAAGATCTTTATGCGATACAAACAGGCCATCATCATTTACAACAATTCCGCAGCTTTCCTGACCCCGGTGCTGCAGGGCATATAACCCGTAGTAACAGATGCCTGCTACATTAACCGGTTTATCAGCGATTACTCCAAAAACACCGCATTCTTC
>JAZTZC010000116.1:0-1904 GCA_045637265.1 Eubacteriales bacterium
TTTTTACGTCCGAATGTTCTTTTTCTGCTTCGGGCGTTTTTCTATTTTCTTTGCATTGTGCGTGATTGCTCTTGCTTGGGATTTTTGCAATTGCCTAATATTCATCGACGTTACATTTTGTCTATTATACCACATCTTGTACAGATTTGTCAATTGTTACGTGTGGGTATCAAAAAGGATCGCACTCCGGGCGGAGCACGATCCTTGTGATATCAGATTATTCGCCGATTTTGTAGGTGGTACCCTGCGGGGTATCGATCAGCGTGACACCCTTTGCAAGCAGTTCTGCGCGGATTTCATCGGCGCGAGCGAAGTTCTTTGCCTTCTTTGCAGCGGCGCGTTCGTCAATTGCGGCATAGATTTCCGCAACGAAGGGATCCTTCATGGCTTCCGCACGTTCAGCGGCTGCAGCGGCTTCTGCTTCTGCTTTTTCCTTTGCAAGTGCTTCGCGCTTCTTTGCTGCCGCATCAAGCAGACCGACGGACAGAACGGAGTCAAAGCGTTCAAACAGCCACAACTTGTCCGAGTCGGAAATCTTTGCCTTGAGGACATCGTAGAGTGCTGTGATTGCCATTGCCGTATTGAGGTCGTTGTCCATCGCATCGGCAAACGCCTTCAGCTGTTTTTCGCATGCGGCTTCGTTGACGTCACCGCCGGGGACGAGTGCCGCAATGCGGTCGATGAGCTTGTCATATGCGACGCGCGCATTGTCCAGCCCTTCCCAGGAGAAGACGAGGGACTTTCTGTAGTGAGACTGCAGGCAGAAGAAACGGTAAACGAGCGGATCGTAGCCTTTTTCTTCCAGCAGAGAAACGGTCAGAAATTCGCCTTTGGACTTGGACATCTTACCGTCATTGGTGTTCAGATGCAGAACGTGGAACCACTGGGAGCACCACTTGTGACCGAGGTATGCCTCAGACTGTGCGATTTCATTGGTATGGTGCGGGAATGCATTGTCGATACCGCCGCAGTGCAGGTCGAGGTATTCACCGAGGGTGTTCAGCGAGATTGCGGAACATTCGATGTGCCAGCCGGGATAGCCGACGCCCCACGGGGAATCCCACTTCAGTTCCTGATCGTCAAACTTGGACTTGGTGAACCACAGAACGAAGTCACACTTGTTGCGCTTGTTGCCGTCTTCTTCAACGCCTTCGCGGACACCGACAGCCAGGTCTTCCTGGTTCTGCTTGTTGAAGACGTAGTATTCTTCCAGCTTGGAGGTATCGAAATAGATGTTGCCGCCTGCTTCGTATGCGTAGCCGTCAGCGAGGAGTTTTTCGACCATTTCGATGAAGTGATCGACATAAGAGGTGGCGGGAACGACGATTTCGGGGATCTTGATGTTCAGCTTGTCACAGTCGGCAAAGAATGCATCGGTATAGAACTGCGCAATTTCCATGACGGTCTTGTGCTCTCGCTTTGCACCCTTGAGCATCTTATCCTCACCTGTGTCACCGTCCGAGGACAGATGACCGACGTCGGTGATGTTCATCGCGCGCTTGACGTCGTATCCTGCATAGGACAGGTACTTTTCGAGCACGTCCTCCATGATGTAGGAGCGGAGGTTGCCGATGTGTGCAAAGTGATATACGGTCGGACCGCAGGTGTACATCGTGACCTTGCCCGGTTCATGCGTGACGAATTCGTCGCGGGTATGGGTTAATGAATTATATAATTTCATAATGTTAGCTCTCTTTCTGTGATTCTTCTGTTTTTATGCGATCGATCTCCTCTTCCAGACGACGCAGCTGCTCGCGAAGCTTACAAAGCTCCTGCGAAACGGGGTCGGGAATGTGGACATGGTCGAGGTTTTTGTTTGCCTCGCAGTTGATCTTGCTGTTCTTGCACTTGACGACACGCGCGGGCATACCGCCTGCCGTACAGTCCTCCGGAATCGCCTCGTG
>JAZTZC010000117.1:0-3650 GCA_045637265.1 Eubacteriales bacterium
CGGAAAGCTTATCCAGTGTTTCCTGCGCATTGTACTGGAGCACCTGATAATCGCTCTGCATCTGGGAAAGCTCTTTTTTGGAGCGATCGAGCGCAGCAAGTACGCGTTTGTCGTACTCGAGCAGACTTGCGATGATATCAACGCGGTACAGAAGATCGGAAAAGCTGTCGGAGGACAATACGATCTCCAGATACGACGTAAATGAATCCTCGTAATTGATACGGACACGGTCAATGAACAGCGCATAGCGTTCATCAATCTCCGCCTGCTTCTCGACAACCGCATCGGCATAATATGCCAGCTGTGTATTGTACGTGGTAAGAAGCTCCTGCGTTTTGTCAATTTCCGTTTCCAGTGCCAAAATCTCTTTGTCCAGCGAGATTTTCAGCTTTTCAGCCGCGGCGATATCCGCCTCTGTCTGTTTATATGCCTCAAGTGCCTCTTTGTATGCATCGGAGGCAACAGAAGAATTGCCGCGAAGCACCGCAAGCTCCTCTTCCATGAGCTTTACCTTCTGCTTATCCTCCGTCGCGTCATACGCTTTGACGGGGATCGTGAGCGACCACATCGGGATGACATAGCCGACAAGCATGATCACAGACAGCAGGAGGAGACTCCATCGGGTGAACTGTTTTTTCATACAGAACTCCTCTTAATTGGAAACATAATTCAACGGATTCACGGGAGAACCGTCAACACGAACGCTGAAATGGCAGTGGTTGCCGGATGAGTCGCCGGTCGAACCACAGGTTGCAATCTGCTGACCTTTATCAACAACATCGCCGACCTTGACCAGATTCTTGGTATTATGTGCGTACAGCGTTGTCAGACCGTTTCCGTGATCGATGACAACATAATTGCCGTAGCTGTAATGGCGTTCGGAAATGATGACCGTGCCGCCGTCTGCAGCATAGATGGCAGAACCGTAAGCGGCGGGAATATCGATACCGTTATGGAACTCGGGTCTGCCGGATAAAGGAGAGGTTCTCCATCCGAACAGCGAGGAGACCTTTGTATATGAGCTTTCTGTCGGCCATACATATTTGCCGGTAACGACCGGGGTTTTGCTCGGCGTTGTCGTTGTGGTGGAGGAAGGCTTCTTGTTAGCCGCCTCCTGCTTTTTGCGCTCTTCTTCCTCACGACGCTTGCGTTCCGCTTCTTCGCGCGCGCGACGTGCGGCTTCTTCCTGTGCTTTGCGGATCTTTTCTTCGATTTCCGCTTCCGCTTTTTCCAGCTGTGCGGCTTTTTCTGCGTAGGATGCCTCGATTTCCTTCTTCAGCGCTTCTGTGGTTTCCTTGCTCTGCATTGCGGCAAGCACCTTGGCATCCAGCTCTGCAAGCAGTCGTGCACTCTCGGCGCGCTTGTCTTCCAGCACGGGAAGCTGTTCCATCAGCGATGCCAGCGTTTCCTGCGCTTTATACTGCAAGCTCTGATATTCGGTCTGCATCGTCGTCAGATCCTTCTTTGCGGTGTCGAGCGCCGCCAGTACATGCTTGTCATAATCGAGCAGACTGGCAATGATATCAACACGGTACAGAAGATCGGAAAAGCTGTCCGAGGACAGAACAATTTCCAGATAAGACGTGAACGAATCTTCATAGTTGATACGGACACGATCGAGGAAGACACCCCAGCGTTCGTCAATTTCGGCTTCTTTGACCGCAATTTCTTCCGTATAATAGGTAAGCTGCGTGTTGTATGTATTCAGAAGATTGTTGGTGACATCGATCTCACCTTCGAGCGCGGTGATCTCATTGTCAAGCGCTTCCTTGGCTTTCTGTGCCTTCATAAAGTCGAGTTCCGCGGCTTCATATTCGGCAAGGGCGGCTTCGTAATTTTCTCTTGCATACGTGCGATTATTTTTGAGCACCGCAAGTTCTTCCTCGAGTTTCTTTACCGCCTGTTTTTCCTCTGCCGTAACAGCTTCCGCCGCTCGAATCGGCAGAACGAGCGACCACTTCGGAATGGCGTAACACAAGGTCAATACCGCCAATCCGCCCGCAACCAAGCGCAGAATACGGGATTTCATTGTAGATTGATGTTTCATAGTTTTTGCGTAGTAATGGTGTTAAACCTTCATATACCGTCTGAGCGAAATACCGGAACCGACCATACCGGCGACAACACCGATGATGATAAATCCGAGCAGGATATATTTCTGGACATCGGCAAACGGTGCAACTGCGATCATTTTGTATTCACCGGACATAGCATTGTAGATGGCATTGTACAGCGTACTTTGCAAAACATAACCGATGCCTGCAGAAATCAGACCGATGATGATACCCTCGATGATAAACGGCGTCGTCATAAAGAAGTTCGTCGCGCCGATATAACGCATCGCCGAAATTTCGCGGCTGCGCGATTCCACACCGATTTTGATCGTGTTGATGATAATAAAGATACTGACGACAAACAGAATGGCCAAGAACCAGATAAAGATGAACGAAACACCGCTCTTGATGCTTTCAATGTCGTTTGCAATGTCGGTACGGTTGTTGACCTTTGAGACATGATCGAACTTGCCGAGCGCATAAACGAGATTAGCAACACGAGAATTGTCTTCATAAGTAATCTTGAAAACGTCGGGAAGCGGATTATTTTCTGCGATGCTGTCAAACAGATAGGAATATTCTTCATATCTGGACCGTTCGGATTCCAGACCTTCTTCCTTGGAAACAAAGACAACATTGGAAACATTGTCAAGCGCATGGATCTTACCTGACAGTGCTTCGACTTCCTCGTCGGTTGCTTCGGTATCGACAATGACAACGATTTCATTGAGCTTTGCAACTTCCTCAATATTGACATTGACGTTATACACAAGCAGGGAGAAGGAACCCATCAGAACGAGACAGGACAAAAGTACGGTGATTGCCGCAAGCGACATCAGACCGTTTCTCCAGATGCCCTTGAACGCCTGCGAAAAGAAATAACCGATATTATACATTCTCATCGTCAAACATACCTCCGATTCTGTCATCGACAACGTGACCGTCGCGGATCGTAATGACACGCTTCTGGAAGTGGTCGACAATATTCTTTTCGTGGGTGACAACGATGACCGTCTTGCCCTTGGAGTTGATCTTGGCAAGCAGATTCATGATCTCCATTTTCATCTTCGGGTCAATGTTTGCTGTCGGCTCGTCCGCGATGATGATACGCGGATTGTTGGCAAGTGCACGTGCAAGCGCCACACGCTGCTGTTCACCGCCGGACAGCTCCGAGGGCAAGTTTTTATATTTATCTACCAGACCGACAATGGAGAGAATCGTCGGAACACGGCGTTTGATGACCGAGGTCGGTTCCCCGATGACACGCATCGCAAATGCGACGTTCTCGTATACGGTCTTCTTGTCAAACAGACGGAAATCCTGAAAGACCATACCGAGCTGACGGCGATAATACGGAATCTTGTAATTGGGAATCTTCGTCAGGTCATAGTCACCGACGCGGAGAACACCGGAGGAAACCTTTTCCTCGCGGAGCAGAAGACGCATCAAGGTAGACTTACCTGCACCGGACGCACCGACGATGAAGACAAATTCTCCGTCCTCTATTTTCAGATTGACATTTTCCAGCGCAACGGTACCGTTGGGGAAGATTTTACTTACATCATTAAATTCAATCATAGAATTGCTTCCTGATTT
>JAZTZC010000118.1:0-2807 GCA_045637265.1 Eubacteriales bacterium
CGATGAACACAGGAAGCTTGGCGCGAACGGGCAGGCGACAACAGACGATCTTCAGGCGCTGATCAGCCATCGTGCGGCAGAAGATAAAAAATGAAACGAAATGACCGGTCATGGTCGGATCTCGATGATGACCGTATCACAGAAAGGAAACATATATGAGTACACAGGAAACCAAACTGACCCCGGATCAGGCAAATCAGCCCAAGGAAAAGGGCAGCGAGATCAGAGAGCTTATCAAGCGCGGTAAAGCCAAGGGCATGCTGTCGCA
Organism: Eubacteriales bacterium; assembly: GCA_045637265.1. Lineage (GTDB taxonomy): Bacteria > Bacillota > Clostridia > Oscillospirales > CAG-272 > RGIG3925. The sequence goes on from JAZTZC010000118.1 coordinate 269, forward strand.
GGCCGAGATCATGGAAGCGCTGGAAGATGTCGATTACGATATCGAGCAAATTGAAAAGCTCTATGAAACCCTTGAAAACATGGGCATTGAGATCACCGGCTACATGGATGCTCCCGACTTCGATCTGGAAAACGAGGTCGCACAGCTTGAATCCGCCGAAGAAATGGAAAAGATGCTCATCCAGGAAGGTCTTGCCATCGATGACCCGGTGCGTATGTATCTGAAGGAAATCGGCAAGGTGCAGCTCTTGGACAGCGATGCGGAGCTGAAGCTGGCAGAGGTCATGTATGACGGTAAGCGCGCCAAGGACGAAATCCACCGTGCCGAAAAGGACGGTCGTGTGATCGAAGAGGAAGCGCTCAAGGCACTGAAGAAGCGTCAGAAGGATGGTATCAATGCAGAAAAGCAGCTGGTCGAATCCAACCTGCGTCTCGTTGTTTCCATCGCAAAGCGTTATGTCGGTAAGGGTATGTTCTTCCTTGACCTGATTCAGGAAGGCAACCTCGGTCTGATGAAGGCGGTCGACAAATTCGATTACAAGAAGGGCTATAAATTCTCCACATACGCGACATGGTGGATCCGTCAGGCGATCACCCGCGCGATTGCCGATCAGGCAAGAACGATCCGTATTCCCGTACACATGGTGGAAACGATTCATAAGGTTTCCCGCGTCTCCAGACAGCTTTTGCAGGAGCTCGGTCATGAAGCATCTGCCGAGGAAATTGCGGCTGAAATGGATATGAGCCCCGATAAGGTTCGTGAAATCATGAAGATCGCGCAGGATCCCGTTTCTCTGGAAACACCGATCGGCGAGGAGGAAGACAGCCATCTCGGCGACTTCATCGAAGACGATACATCTCCCGCACCGGCAGAAGCGGCTTCTTACACACTTCTGCGCGAGCAGCTGTGTGAAGTGCTTGCAACGCTGACGCCCAGAGAAGAGGAAGTGCTCAAGCTCCGTTTCGGTCTCAAGGACGGTCGTACCCGTACCCTGGAGGAGGTTGGCAAGGTCTTCAACATCACCCGTGAGCGTATCCGTCAGATTGAAGCAAAGGCACTGCGCAAGCTCCGCCATCCCAGCCGTTCCAAGAGACTGAAGGATTATCTCGATTGATGTGCGGTCGGAATTACGGAATTTACGTAAATCCACATATCGTCACTATGCACCAAAAGAATGATGAAATTTTGTATAAAAGGCACAAATGATTCGTGATATTGCCAAAATCAGGCGACGATATTTTGTGCGTTATGCTTATAAATTGGTCAAGATTGGTGTCAAAATAGCGTAAAAACAGGCTTTTTTCACGTCGGTTTTTGAAAATAAACGAAAACAGGTCTTGACATCGGCGCGATTTTGGTGTAAAATATATCATAACCTTAATACGCTCATTTTTAGAGGAGGAACTTTCGCAATGAAGAAAAAGTTAATTAGCCTCGCTTTGCTTGCAGGCTTGATTCTGTCTTCGTTTACCGCATGCGGTGCTTCTGAAGAAGAAAGTACTACCGCTGAAGCGGAAACCAGAACAACGACCATTACCCTGACAGCAATTACGGGCGATTCCACCACCCCTGACGCAATCAAAGCTGTTCAGGAAGCAATGAACAAGCTGACTAAGTCCGAATACAAGACCCAGGTCATTCTCCAGCTCAAGACCGAAGATGAATACGTAGAATTCATCGACAGTCAGGTCGAAAAGCTCGAAGCTGAAATTGCCGCTGCAGAAGAAGCAGAAGCAAAGGCAAAGGAAGAAAAGAAGAAGAAGAAGGAAGCGGAAAAGGCTGCCAATGCTGCTAAGAAGAACCGCTCCAAGTGGACCACCACCACGAAGGCCGAAACCGAAGATACCACCGCTGATACCCAGGCAATGACGCTCGACGAATACGGCCGTGAAGTTGCAAAGTATCCGGATCTCGAAGGCACCAGCCTTGATATCGTGTTTGTTACCGGTCTTGATATGCTCCAGGACTTCGTCGAAAAGGAATATCTGCAGTCCCTGGACGATGAACTGAACAACAACTCCAAGATTCTCCGCAAGTACATCTACCCGACGTTCCTGTCCGCAGGTAAGGTTGACGGTTCCACTTATGCAGTTGTCAATAACAGACTGCTCGGCGAATATACCTACCTCAAGATTGATAAGGAACTCGCTGATAAGTATAAGCTGTTCCCGGACGAAGTCGAGACTCTGCTTGACTGTGAAGCGTTCCTCGACAACGTCAAGGCAAACGAAAAGGATGTCGTTCCGCTGAACCAGTACATCGACCTCAACTACGTACAGTATGTCACAGGTGAACGTACCGTTATCGGTAATGTTATCAAGCCGTCCTTTACCACTGCAAACAAGGCTATGCCGAAGAACCTGTTTGCTGTCGGCGACTGGGTTGATCACAATGTTCTGATGGATAAGCTGCAGGATGGCGGCTACATCGGCACAGGCGACCGTTATGCAGTCGAAATTGTCAAGGGTTACATCACCACTCCCGAAGAACAGAACTGGGAAGAAAACTACTACGTTGTTGAATACGAAAAGCCCATTTC